>CAZIXV010000323.1:0-4502 GCA_964543105.1 uncultured Steroidobacteraceae bacterium | reverse complement strand
GGTAACGACTTCTATCACGAGATGTCGGATGCCGGTGTCATCAACCTGCAGAACCTGCCCGAATCGAAAGTGGCGATGGTGTACGGCCAGATGAACGAGCCGCCGGGCAACCGTCTGCGCGTTGCGCTCACCGGCCTGACGATGGCCGAATACTTCCGCGACGAGAAGGCAGAAGGCGGCAAGGGCCGCGACGTGCTGCTGTTCATCGACAACATCTACCGTTACACGCTTGCGGGTACGGAAGTGTCCGCATTGCTCGGTCGTATGCCCTCGGCCGTGGGTTACCAGCCGACGCTCGCTGAAGAAATGGGCGTGCTGCAGGAGCGCATCACCTCGACGAAGACCGGTTCGATTACCTCGATTCAGGCCGTCTACGTGCCTGCCGACGACTTGACCGACCCTTCGCCGGCCACGACCTTCGCCCACTTGGACGCGACCGTCGTGTTGGATCGTCAGATCGCGGCGCTGGGTATTTTCCCGGCGGTGAACCCGCTCGACTCCACCAGCCGTCAGCTCGATCCGCTCGTCATCGGCGAGGAGCATTACAACGTCGCCCGCGGCGTGCAGGCAGTGTTGCAGCGCTACAAGGAATTGCAGGACATCATCGCGATTCTCGGCATGGATGAACTGTCGGAAGACGACAAGCTCGCCGTGTCGCGCGCTCGTAAGATCCAGCGCTTCCTGTCGCAACCGTTCCACGTCGCCGAAGTGTTTACCGGCAACCCAGGTAAGCTCGTGTCGCTGAAGGAAACGATCCGCAGCTTCAAGGCGATCCTTGCCGGCGAATACGACTCGCTGCCCGAGCAGGCGTTCTACATGGTCGGCACGATCGAAGAAGCGGTCGAGAAGGCGAAGACGCTGCAGTAAGACTGAGGTGATTGGGTGATCAAGTGATCCGGTGATCGAGGCACGAAAGCCTCTGCTCGGATCACCGGATCACCAGTTCACTAGATCACCACGAGCGGAGCGAGCAAATGGCAACCATCCACGTCGACATCGTCAGCGCCGAAGGCGAAATCTTCTCGGGGGAAGCCTCGATGGTGTTCGTGCCAGCGGTGATGGGCGAAATCGGCATCGCGCCGCGTCACGCACCGTTACTGACGACATTGAAGCCCGGTGAAGTGCGTGTGCAAACGCAGGGCGGCGAAGAGCAATTCTTCTATGTCTCCGGCGGCGCGATCGAAATTCAGCCGCATCTCGTCACGGTGCTCGCCGATACGGCATTGCGTGCCAAGGATCTCGACGAAGCCGCGGCCTTGCAGGCGAAGCAACGCGCTGAAGAAGCATTGAAGAACCGCGTCGATGCCGTCGATGCCGCCGAGCTTCAGGCCGAACTCGCGCGCCTGGCGGTGCAGGTGAAGATGATCGAGAAGCTGCGGAAAGTGAAGCGCTAGGCCACGGCCACGGCGTACTGGATGCGGTCAGAAATAAAGCGCGCTTCGGCGCGCTTTGTCGTTTAGCGCGCCTTTCAACTATGTCGATCTGTCACTTTGCAAACCCATACCGGCTCAATACCCTTTGCCGTAGCCCGTAGCCCGTAGCCCGTAGCCCGTACAACATGCCCCTTTCCATCGTCATCCTCGCTGCCGGTCAAGGCAAGCGCATGAAATCCGATCTGCCCAAGGTGTTACAGCCGTTGGCAGGACGGCCTTTGCTCGGCCATGTGCTCGATACCGCGAAAGCCTTGGGTGCGGACGCGATTCACGTCGTCTACGGCCACGGCGGTGATCGCGTGCAGCAAGCACTTAGCGACGAGCCGGTGAACTGGGTGCTGCAAGCGGAGCAACTCGGCACGGGTCACGCCGTGGCGCAAGCAATGCCTGCGATCCCCGATGATCACGATGTGCTGATTCTCTACGGTGATGTACCGCTGATTCGTGAAGCGACATTGCGTCAACTCATCGAGCAATCATCAGATCAATCGATCGGCCTACTGACGATCGTATTGGCTGATTCCACCGGCTACGGCCGCATCGTGCGCGACAACGCCGGCAACGTCGTGCGCATCGTCGAAGAAAAGGACGCCAACACCAAAGAGCGTGCGATCAAAGAGGTCAACACGGGACTGATTGCCGCGCCCGCACGAGCGCTGCGCAAATGGTTGAGTGATCTCAAGAACGATAACGCTCAAGGCGAGTATTACCTCACCGATATCATCGTGATGGCCTCGCGTGAACGCATGCGCGTCAGCGCAGTCGTTGCGCCGACCGAAGCGGAAGTGCTCGGCGTGAACGACAAGATCCAGCTTGCGCAGCTGGAGGCCACACTGCGCTTGCAACGCGCGAACGAACTGATGGTGCAAGGCGCAACCCTCGCCGATCCCGCGCGCACCGATATTCGCGGCGAAGTCATCGTCGGTCGGGATGTGTTCATCGACGCAAACGTGCTCTTTACCGGCCGGGTCGTGCTCGGCGACCGCGTTCGGATCGGTCCGAACAATGTATTGCGCGATTGCGAGATCGAAGCAGATACGGAGATTCATCCGAACTGCGTCATCGATCGAGCAAAAATCGGTCCGCACAATTCGATCGGACCGTTCGCGCGCATTCGCCCTGACAGCGTTCTGCTCGATCACGTGCACATCGGCAATTTTGTCGAAGTCAAAAAAAGCCAGATCGGCTCGGGCAGCAAAGCCAATCACCTCACCTATCTCGGCGATGCGATCGTGGGCAGCAAGGTCAATGTCGGCGCCGGCAGCGTGACCGTGAACTACGACGGCGTGAACAAGTGGCGCACGGAAATTGGCGACAACGCATTCATCGGTTCGGGTTCGCTCTTGATCGCACCGGTGAAGATTGGCGCCAATGCCAATACGGGTGCCGGGTCAACGATCACGACGGATTGTCCGGAAGGCAAACTCACCGTCGCTCGCGCCCGACAGGTCACCATCGAGGGCTGGAAAAGGCCGCAAAAAAAGGCGCCGTAGGCTTTCGTCCTAAAGGTCCGTGGTACGGCGTGCCGGACTGTGACATATCTCAGGTTGCCTCGAATGGCGTGGGCTAAACTCTAGCGTCAACTCAAACGGGTCTATCGAGATCCGAAGGACACACGGCTCTCATGTGCGGAATCGTCGGTGCGATTGCCGATCGCGATATCGTTCCAGTGTTGATCGAAGGACTGCGGCGTCTCGAATACCGCGGCTATGACTCCGCAGGTATTGCGGCACTGAATCCAAGCGGCCGCCTCACCCGGTTACGTGCGGTCGGCAAAGTGAAGATGCTGCAGGACGCGTTGTCGGATACGCCGACGACCGGCTTCCTTGGTATCGCACACACGCGCTGGGCCACCCACGGTGTACCGTCCGAGCGCAATGCGCATCCGCACATTTCCCGCGATGGCATTGCGATCGTTCACAACGGCATCATCGAAAACCACGAAGAACTGCGCGAAGAACTCAAGTCGCTCGGGTATGAGTTCTCCTCGGAAACCGATACGGAAGTCATCGCGCATCGCATTCATCATCACAAACAAAAGCTCGGCGACATCTTCCGCGCCGTGCGCGCCACCGTCGCAGAACTCGAAGGCGCTTATGCGCTAGCCGTCGTTTCTGAAGATGCGCCCGATCGGATCATCGTGTCTCGCGCCGGCTGTCCCGTCGTGCTCGGCATTGGCAACGATGAGCACTTCGTTGCGTCGGACGTCGCGGCGCTCTTGCCGGTCACGCGCAATTTCATTTTCCTGGAAGAAGGCGACGTCGCAGAAATTCAACGCCAAGGCGTGCGCATCCTCGATAGCGAGGGCAACACGGCGCAACGGCCGGTACGCGTCAGTTCGTTGTCGGCGGACGCAGCGGAAAAGGGCGACTATCCGCATTACATGTTGAAAGAAATCTGCGAGCAGCCGCGCGCCATCGCGCAGACGCTCGAAGAACGCGTTGCCGGCGGCAAGTTGCTCGAAGCGGCCTTCGGTCCGCTCGCCACCGAAGTATTCAAACGAACTCAAGCCGTCCAAATCGTGGCCTGCGGCACGAGCTTCCACGCAGGCGTCGTGGCGAAGTACTACATCGAACAGATCGCGCGGCTACCTTGCTGGGTAGAAATCGCCAGCGAATATCGCTACCGCAATCCCGTCGTGCCGCAAAACACGTTGTTCGTGACCATCTCGCAATCGGGCGAAACCGCCGACACGCTCGCCGCGCTGCGCATGGCGAAGCAGTCGGGTTATCTCTCGACACTATCGATTTGCAACGTTCCGGAAAGCTCGCTCGTACGCGAATCGGATCTCGTGCTGCTCACGCGTGCGGGTCCGGAAATTGGCGTGGCGTCGACAAAAGCCTTCACCACTCAGCTCACTGCACTCAATCTCCTGGTGCTGGCGCTTGCCAAGTTCAACGGCGCTGACAGCGAGCGCGAGCGCGGCCTCGTGCAGCGGCTGCTCGAGATTCCCGGCATCGTGGAGAAGACGCTGCAACTGGATCCCACGATCAAAGAACTCGCGAAGCGCTTCGCCGACAAACATCACGCGTTATTTCTGGGACGCGGTCAGATGCATCCGATCGCGAT
>CAZIXV010000322.1:0-4507 GCA_964543105.1 uncultured Steroidobacteraceae bacterium | reverse complement strand
TCGAACCCACGCCTTGGCAGTCGCAGAGTGATCGAATAGCGGCAGGTATTCGGCGAGCGCGATGCGTTTTATTTTGCGATATCTGCCGGTTTCATCGCCGTGTTCGTCGATGAGAACGGCGGTGTTGAAGTTCAGTACACCCTCGCCGCGGTCTTCTTCTTCAATGGTTTGAAACAACAGCGGCGTTGCGAGCTGTGCAAACTGCCGCTGATAAGCGCGTTGCACGAAGGGCTGTGTCGAATACCGCGTGTTGCGCAACTCGGGCCAGACGATCAAGTCTGCGCCAGCGCGCGCCAACTGCTCGGTCAGCTCCATCTCGATCGGATAGCCCAAACTGAAACCGGGACGGGGGTGCGGAGCGCCGATCGCTGGCGGCTCATGAGCCTGCACCAAGCCGACGTTGAGTGTTTCCCAGTGAGCCGCTGCGCCCTCCCAATAACGCAGACTCGCTACGCCATAAACGAACCAAACGCCCACCAGGAGGTACGCCGCCCAGGCGCTGCGCTGAAAGAACACATTTCGGCCGATCAGCGCCTGCGCGATCAATACCGCGACGACCCCGAGCACGAAATCGAGCCCACTCGTGCCGGTGACGTCAGTGGCCTGGATGCCAATGAGAAATTCACTTTGTGCCGCGCCGATCTGCCAAGGAAAGAGCAGCGGATAAAACGCGAACGCGAGCGCCAGCACGGTGGGAAAGACCCATAGCACTGCATTGCCGCGGCGCGCGTAGTGCGTGAGCGCGGCAATGATGCCGAACATTTGCGCGCAGTAGAGCCAGTAAATGGCGGCCAGACCAACGCTGCTGGCGAGCGAATACGCCTTGAAGAGGTGGACGAACTCCGCCATCCAATAGGTGCTGAAGGCGGACGCCAGAAAACCCGTCAAGACGCCAAACCCATAGGCGTGCGCAGCACTGCGGCAGCGCTGCAAACCGAGCAAGAACGGTACGAACGCGAGCCAGCCGAACAAGTAGAACGACGGGAATAGTGTCGGAATGGCGAAAAGCGCAGCGCAGCTCAGTGCCGCCGCCGCAGCCCAGAACGAGGGGCGCAGCCATACAAAGGTAGATGCAGTCGCCTCATTCAAGCGCTGCGTCCTCCGGTGCGGTCTGTAATTTTAGTAACGCCGCTTCCTTCTCCTGCTCAGTTAAGTTCGCATCGTTGCGAATGCGATGCGTGGCAAGCATCAGATCAACGAGACGGCGTTGCTGCGAGAACAGCTTCGCTGCCAGCGCTTCGCCCAACAGTTCATCCTGAAGCTGAAACAACTGCGCATGCGGTGGGTGCTCGCTGGCGTTCTCGAGCCACCAGCGATGCTCTGCTTCCTTGTACCGTTTCAATTTAGGCAGCAGCTCCATGATCTGTTGACCCGCATGCGCGCCAAACTGCTTTTCCAGGAGAAAGCCCACGCGCGCCGTCGCCGCCTCGGATGTCATGAGAGAAATCGCATCGGCCAGCGCCGATTCCGTCAAGGCGTCGATCTGCAGACGACCTTGTGCGTCGAATTGAAGAGTGCTCCACGCGGCTTCCGCGTTCGTGAAGTCGATGCTGCTGACATTAGCTGGTAGCTTCGTCTGCACAAAAATTTGTGCTGGGTAATCGTGATCTTTACTGGCGTGTTGCCATCCTGCCGCGGCAGCGACGCATGCTGCGAAGACAACGAGAACGATTCGTTGTCGAGCGATGGACGGTGTAGCGAATACGCTCATCGATGTGTGCTCAACGGAAAGCGCCAGTCACGAAGAAGACTATCAAAGTGAAACCAAGTCGTTCGGTTACGAATGCATCGCAGCGGCTCGCTGCAGTTGCTTTCGCAGTGTCGCGCCACGCGGAATCGAAAGATTGTTCGTGAGCCGATGCACTACGAGTCGTGGCTTCACGCGCGTTTCATACGGCATATTTTTCACGCTGTTCACGCAACGGAAATGCGAGGAATACAGGAGCTGCCAATTTCGCTGCAAATTGGAAAGTGATGTCATATTTCTTGCGCAGACGCTTACCTAGGATGCTCCGACGGTGAAGTTGCGCGGCCCGCGCAACCACCGCGCAAAGCTCTAGCTCCAAACGCTCAGTATCCCTCTGGGGGGAAGTTTCCCGAGTAGTTGAGTACGGGGCTTTTGACTCACCCAACTAGGAAATAGGGGAATCTGAACATGAAAAAGACACTGATTGGTGGCGCCGCGGTGTTGGCCAGCTGCTTGCTGTCGGCGGCTGCATTTGCAACTCCTGGCGGTGGTGGCAGCAACTGTAGCGTCACACGCGAATCGGGTTCTGGCACGGTGTTCTACGTGCCACGCGGTGGCAGTGGGACGTACAACATTTTGGGTTGGGGCAATGGCACGGGCGGTGGTTCGACCACCTATCGTGGACTCCTGGAAGCGGCCGCCGCGCGATGCGTCCTGGTTGCGGCAGCAACCACAGCCAGCTCGGGTAACGGTCGCGACGTCGAAAGCTCGGTCAATCAAGCGAAGAGCCGCTATCGCAGCATCGTTGGCGCCAACCCGAAGGTTTGCACGTCCGGTCACTCACAAGGTGGCGGCGGTTCGTTCAACGCGGCAAATCGCTTGGGTGCGCAATGCGTCATCGCCGTTCAGCCCGACACCGTGTTCACGACGCGTATTGAACGTCCGGTTTCGAGCAGCACCGACGTTGTGTGTATCTTCAGCACGGCAGACACGCTGGCGCCTGCGTTGCCTTCCAACGGCGCGAATTGCCGTCGCAACTCCACACGCTACACGCAGGAAACCACTTCGGGCACTCACTTCGCACCCACCTCAGGTGACGGTGGCGCACCCGGTCGAGTCATGCGCGAGTACATCGATCGCTGGATGCTGTAATCGCGTTTAAAGGCACTGCCTTGGAAGAAAACCTCAATCGCTCAGGTTGGGGTTTTCTTCTTTTCGTTTGGCAAGCTCCTGTTCGGCGAAGGAAGTCATGAAAAAGCCAAGCACTGTCGCGACACTCATGCTGCTCGCTCTCTCTGTGGCCGCATGCAATCGATCATCTCCATCTGAAATGTTGATGGAGGCCGGTACGGTTGCCGACTTGGAACAGCAAGAGTTCAAAACGCTGGAGGACCGATTCAGCTACGCCTACGGCGCGGATCTGGCGGAGAAATTCAAGCAGGAAGGTATCGAGCTCAATCTGGATTTGTTGATCGATGCGATGCGCGCTGTGCTCGAGGGCGGCGAGACGAAGATGTCGAGCGACGAAGTCGCTGCAACGCTGCAGGTCTATCAGGAAGTTTTCCTGCAGAAGAAGGAAGAAGAGCGCGCTTTAGCTGCAGCCAAGAATCAAAAGGAAGGCGAAGCTTTTCTCGCGGCAAACGCCAAGAAGGACGGTGTGGTCGTCACGCCGAGTGGCCTGCAATACAAAGTGATCACACCAGGCGATGGCGGCTATAAGCCGACAGAAGAAGATGAAGTGACGGTGCACTATCGCGGTACCTTCATCGACGGAACGCAGTTCGACAGCACGCACGAGCGCGATCAGGCGTACAGCGCGAAACCCAAGCAACTCATTCAAGGTTGGACGGAAGCGATGCAGCTGATGTCCAAGGGCGCCAAATGGGAACTCTACGTGCCAGCGGACCTGGCGTACGGAGAGCAAGGGTCCGACCCCTACATTGGGCCGAATGCGGTGTTGATCTTCGAGATCGAGATGCTCGATATCGAAAAGTACGCAGCACCGTAGTCCCTGCGGCATCCGCATAACTGATCTTCTGCGCAAGGCAGGAATGCGCGAAGATGAGGCATGAGCGACAACCGCGACGACTACGAACCCATCATTGCAGACCGACGAATTCATGAGCCGCCGCCGGAGGATTCGCAGCCGGTATGGCGGCTGGCGCTGGTGCTGGGTGCAGGTGTCGCGGTCGTCCTATTGATCGTCGCGCTCTGGTTCGGCAGGTCGGACGGTGACGGAACGGCGCAAGAACTGCCGGGCGCAACCTCGGAAACCCGCTCCGAAGACTTCGTCGAAGAACACATCGAACAGGACTCCACGCCGCTCGCGCGCGATCTGCAGGAAGCGGCTGATGAGGTGCAAGCACCGCCCGCAGTTCCCACAGATGAAGCAGCTGCCGATGCAGGCGCTGCCGATCAAGGAACGTCGGATGAAGTCGTTGCCGGAGAAGTAGCGCTCGACAAAACCGCAGTCGAGGAAGCGCCAAGCGCGCAAGGCGCGCCTGTCGTTTCCGAAGATGAACCCCGGGCGCCAGCCGCACCCACGGTGATCCCTGTAAGACTTACGAGCCCCGATTCGCAAGTGCAGATTGCATTGCACAGCTCGCTCGATGGCGCACCTGCGATACAAAGCCGCGTGGGAGCGTCGATCGAAGTGCCGCCCGGGACTTATCGAGTGGTCGCGTCAGGTGCGGGATTGGAGCGCATCGAGCAGCAAGTCACGTTCGATGGCGAGCGTCCGCTCGAATATTACGTGGAGCTATGTGCGCAGCCCGCGCGAGAACGCGAAAGTCTTGCCGGCCAATTGATCGAAGAGCGAGC
>CAZIXV010000321.1:0-4522 GCA_964543105.1 uncultured Steroidobacteraceae bacterium | reverse complement strand
GCCGCCGAAGACGCAGGCGTCGCTGCTCGAAGCGATGCAGGAGCATTCGGTGACGGTGCGCGGTACGACGCACAAGCTCAAGCCACCGTTTTTCGTGCTCGCGACCCAAAACCCGATCGAGCTCGAAGGCACCTATCCGCTGCCGGAAGCGCAGCTCGATCGCTTCTTGTTCAACGTGCTGCTCGACTACTTGAGCGCCGAGGATGAAGCCACGGTCGTTGATCGCAACACCTCGCGTATGAGCCTGCCTGAAGTTCAGCCGTGCACGAGCGCCGAAGAGATCATGCAGTTTCAGTGGCTGGTGCGGCAGGTGCCGATTGCCGATGACATACGACGCCATGCGGTCGATCTCGTGCGTGCCACGCGTCCAAGCGAAGCGAGCGCCCCGGAGGCGGTACGCAAATATGTGCGCTATGGGGCCAGCGTGCGTGCCACGCAGTTCCTGTGCTTGGCGGCAAAGGCGCGCGCGTTGATGGAAGGCCGCTACCACGTAACGACGGAAGATCTGCACGTGCTCGCGCCGAACGTACTGCGGCATCGCGTGCTGACGAACTATCAGGCGGAGTCCGACGGCAAGACGATCGATGATGTGCTGAGAGAGGTGATTGGGCGATGAAAGGGGACTCGGGGCTCGGGGCGCGGGGCTCGGGCCAGAAGAAACTACACCGCTTTCTCGACGCCGTGTGCGCGCCGACATTCAGAGAGGAGTCTTCCGCTTTGTCTTGCCCGCGCCCCGAGCCCCGAGCCCCGAGTCCTTAAACATGTCTTCCTCCCCGCTCCAACGTCTCCTTCCGCCCACGACGCTCGCGAGCCTCGCGAATCTCGAGCTCGTGGCGCGCACGGCAGTGGAGGGCTTTCTCGTTGGACTGCACCGCTCGCCGCGCTTCGGTTTCAGTCAGGAGTTCAAAGAGTATCGCGCGTACAACGAAGGCGATGATCCGCGCTTCGTCGATTGGAATGTCTTTGCTCGCACCGAGCGCACCTACATCAGGCGCTATGAAGGCGAAACGAACACGCGCTTGATGCTGCTCCTCGATGCCAGCGCTTCGATGGGCTACACCTCGCACACGATCACGAAATTACAGTACGCGAAGTTCCTCGCGGCGGCCTTCGCGTACCTCGCCACCCGGCAGCACGATCCCGTCGGCCTGATCGTGTTCGATGAAAAGCTGCGCCACTATCGGCCGCCGACGAGTCGCGCCGGCAGTTTGCAAGGGTTGTTGCACGTGCTCGATGACGTCGAAGCGGGCGGGCGCACCGATCTCGCCGGATGCTTCAGCAGTTTTCGCGAACACCTGACGCGGCGCGGACTCGTCGTCGTCATTTCCGATCTGTATTGCGACCCGGCGGCGATGACACGCGCGGTGCAGCCGCTCGGCTATCGCGGTCACGACATCATGATCCTGCAGGTGCTCGATCCGCAGGAATTGAATCCGACCTGGGATGAGTCGGTCGTGTTGAAAGACGCCGAGACCGATGAACTCGTGAACGTCTCGCCCGACTATCTCGAAGGGCGGTATCGCGAACGCATGCAAGCGCACTTGGAGGCGCTGCGCGCCTCTGCCGCCAGTGTTGGCGCGCATCAATTGCTCGTCACCACGACCGAGCCGTTGGACGACGCACTGCGTCGCTATTTGAGTTTTCGACAGGGGCGCAACTGATGTTCTTCGCGCCCTGGTTACTCGCAGGCTTGCTCGCGATCGGAATTCCGCTCTGGCTGCATCGCGTGGCCAAAGCGAATCCGACGCAGCATCTGTTCGCCTCGCTCATGTTTCTCGAACCGACGGAGACCGAGCGCACCGCGAAGCGCACCTTGCGTTACTGGTTGCTGCTCGCCGCGCGCATTCTCGTATTGATCCTGCTCGTGTTGGCATTCGCAGGTCCGTTGCTGTCGCCGAATATCGTGCCCGAGCGCACCGGGAATGCGCGGCTGCACGCCATCGTCCTGGATGGTTCGATGTCGATGCAGCACGGCGATCGTTGGTCGCGCGCGATCGAAGCGGCAGATGCGGTGATCGGGCAAGCGCGGCCGGGCGATCGAGTGATGCTCGTATCCGCTGCAGGCCGGCGCATCCAAGTCATTCAAGACGCCACGCCCGCGAGCGATGCCGGCGCGTTACGTGGGCAGTTGCGCACGTTGCAGCCGGGAGACGAGCGGCTCGACTACGGTTTATTGATGTCGACCTCGAGCGCTTGGCTCGGCGCGCCGCGCATGCCGGCGCTCATACATTTCATTTCGGATTTGCAGCAATCCGCGAGTCCGTTGCGGTTCGCCGATCTGGAGCCGTCACCGAACACCGAACTCGTGTTGCACGATATCGCAGGCGAACAGCCGCTCGATGCCAATGTAAATACGTTCGTGACCGCAGCGCACATGGCGACCACCGATGCACGCAAGCTCATTGCCCGTATCGCCACGAACTCGCCGCACGCAGAGCAACGCGAAGTGATCTTGTATGTCGACGGCAAGGAAGTCGCGCGGCGTCCCGTGGAGTTTCTTGCGGCACCGGTGCCGTTGTCGCGTGCGCAGCAGGGTAGTGAAGGCGGCGCTGCCGAACCGGCCGTCGCCACTCCGGCGCTGCGTGAAACCGAAGTCGAGTTTCCCGAGCTCGAACTCGGCGCCGGCGCACATCGCATCGAATTGCAGCTCGAACCTGCGGATGCGCTCGCGAGCGACGATCGCTACTACGCCGTTCTACAGAACTCGGACCCTCAAGTGCTGCTGCTCGCGCGTGATGTCGCAAGCGATGAGAGTGCGTATTTCGAAGCGGCGATCGAATCACTGACCGCGCCGCGCTTGATCGTCGACAAACGCGCCGCCGGCGCAGCCGAAGGTCTGACACTGTCGAACTACGCCATGATCGTCGTGGCCGACGTCAATGCTCTACCGAGCGGCGTGCAAGAGCGCATCAAGGAATACGTGTCGGGCGGCGGTCGCTTGTTGATGGCGGTCACACCCGGTATCGCCCGACAAAAGCCTACGCTGCTCGAAGATGTGAACATCGGTGAGGTGATCACGCGCGCGACGCAGGTCGGTGCGGTGCAAAGCAGCCATCCGATTCTGCGCGATGTCAGCAATTGGCATCGCGTGCGCTTTTTTCGCTACTTGCAGGTGCAGCCGGCGGCGCAGGACACGGTGCTCGTCGCCTTGGAGGACGGCACGCCCATTCTGATGGAGCGTCAACAAGCGCTGGGTCGAGTGCTTTTGCTGACAGCACCGCTCGATCGCGCATGGAACGATCTGGCCATCCATCCCTTGTTCGTTCAGTTCATCGCAGATTCCGCGCGTTATCTGGTGGAGCAGGATCCGACGACGCAAACCGCCCGAGTCGGCGCTCCCGTGCTTACCGGATTGACCACTGCGAGTGGGGGGCAGATATTCGATCCGCAAGGACGCCGCGTGTTGTCGTTGGGCGAGGCTGCCGCAGTCGATCGCTTCATTCCCGACCAAGCCGGCTTTTACGAGATTCGCGGCGCAAGCGGACAGAAGTGGCTCGCCGTGAACGTGGATGCGCGTGAATCCGATGTCACGCGTTTGCCTGCGGCGCAAGTGCAGCGCTGGCAGGCGTTACGTGCGCCGCCGGCCGAACTCGAGCGCGATACCGTGGCTGAGGATGGCTCACCACTGAAGCGTTCGATCGGCTACTGGCTGTTATTGATCGCTGCGATTTTTGTCGTCGTGGAGCTTCTCATGGCGAATCATTATCTGGCGGTCCGTCGCGAGGTCGCCCAATGAACGAGCGGCTTCCGCCGGACGGCCGCGCTGAGCGCAGCTCGAGCGAGCGGCTCGAGACGTATTTGCGTGCGCTGCGCGCGCGTCTTCGCACGCTGATCTTTGCGCGCACGGCCGCCGTCATCACCGGTGGCGTCGCCTTGCTTGTGGTGTCGTTCGTCGCGTGGCTTGCCGCAGCGGAGTACGCAAGTGCGATCGTACTGACGGGCCGCGTGTTAATCGGTGTGCTGCTCGCGGCCGCCGTGGGCGTCTTGCTGTGGTGGCCGCTGCTTCGGCTAAGCAAAGCAGACGGTGCGCAAGAGTTCGAACGACGCGTGCCACAACAGCGCGGCCGCATTCAAACGTATTTGGACATTCGTCGTCGCGAAGCGGAGGTCGGCGCATCGCCGCTGACCGAACTACTTGCTGAAGATGCGGTTCGCATTGCGCAGGAGGCACCGCCCGAGCGCGTCGTACCCCAACCGCAATTGTTGATTCCTGCGGTGATCGCGGCGATCGGCATTGTTGCGCTGGCGTTTTTGCTGGCCTTTGCACCGGGCCATTGGGGCTTTGGCAGCCGCCATCTATTGCTCGGTGCCGAATTGCCGAGCGATGCCGTGCCCGTGCGTCGCATCATCGTCAGTCCGGGCGATGCCGTCGTCCGCCGCAATAGCGATTTCTCGATTCGTGCCACGACCGACGGTTTCGATCCTGAACTGGCGATGGTGTATGTGCGCTTCGATGATGAGCAGGAATGGCAGCGTGCGCCAATGCAAGCGCGCCGCGACGAGAACGATCGTCGCATCTTTG
>CAZIXV010000320.1:0-4574 GCA_964543105.1 uncultured Steroidobacteraceae bacterium | reverse complement strand
GTCGAACTCACGCCCCCAGGGGCGCGCAGCGGTGATGCGCCGGTGCGACACGGGCGATCTCGTCTCCCGTGTCGGCGTTGTTTTTAGTACCAATCTGCGGCTTTAGGCTTCTGAATCGAGTGCCTGGAGCTGCGCCACAGCCATGGAGCGGCCTGCCGCCGGAGTGAGTTCGCCGCTGTTCACGCGTTCGATCACGGCAAGAACGGCGTCGGCCTGGTTCTTATGCAGCTCGCCCAGATGGGTGAGCACGATGCGGTGTTGGTCGTCAGTGAACACGGTGAACGGAAACCCGATGGAGCCGAGCCCGAATTTGGTGACTGCTTCGAGTCCTTCCTGTTCGCCCATGATCACCGGGTAATCGATGTCGATCTCTTGCGCGTAGCTCAACACCTCTTCGCGGACATCCACAGCCACGCCTACAACTTGGAAACCATCGGCGCCGCGTTGCTGTTGGATCTCCTTGAGCAGCGGAATTTCCCTGCGACAGGGCGCGCACCAGGTCGCCCAGAAATTCACGATCATCGACTTGCCCGGCCAGCTGCGGATCGAACGCGGCGTGCCTTCGATGTCGATCAGAGAGAAATCGGGCAACACCTCAGGTGTGCCTGAGGATTGCGTCACCTCGGCCGGTGCGCTTGCCGCCGCCGTCTCCGCGGTTTGCACCGCCGGCTCGGGAGCGAGTGAAAAGCGGTAGATCGCGAATCCCGCGACACCGGCGATCAGCGCAACGAGAACGTACATACCCGGTTTCATCAGCTGGCCCTTCAACAAAAGTACTGCATGTTAGCTCGCCCGCTCGGCAGGTCGAGCCTTTCGACGTGCGCGGGCTCTCAGCTGGTCGCCAGCGCCGCCGCCACATGATCGCGGAACTTCTCGGCGGGCGAAAAGCCGACGAGGCGGAAGTTCTTGCGTTCGACGCCGTCAGCGCCGAAAAACGCGATCGTCGGCGGTCCGAAGATGCCGAAGTGCTGCAAGAGCGCCTGATCGGCGGCGTCGTTCGCCGTGACATCGGCTTGCAGCAAGACCGTGCCGGCGAGCAGCGCCTGCACTTGCGGATCGGTGAATGTGTATCTCTCCATTTCTTTACACGACACACACCAGTCCGCATAGAAGTCGAGCATCACGGGCTGCTGCGCTGCGCCCGCCGACGCGATGGCACGCTCGAGATCGTCCACGGTTTTGATCCGCATGAAAGCCAGGCCGTGCGACTCGGTGCTACCGGCATTGCCTGCGCCGACGCTCAACCGGTCGAGCGGGCGCAGCGGATCGGTGCTACCCGAGGTCACGCCGATCAACACCAGAATGCCGTACACCATCGCCAACAATCCGGCCGCGCGAATCGGGGCGAAGGCCGGTGTGCCATCGCGCCGTTTGAGGGAGAAGACCCAGAAGCCCGCGCCGACCGCGACGGCTGACCACGCCAGCATCACGATGCCGTCCGGCAATAGCGGTTGCGCGAGATAAACGGCGACGCCGAGGAAAAGCACGCCAAACAGCTGTTTCACCGTGTCCATCCACGGCCCGACCCTCGGCAACAGCGAGCCTGCCGACGCGCCGACGATCAGCAGCGGCACGCCCATGCCGAGGCCCGTGGCGTACAACGCGGCCGCGCCGCGCATGACTTGCTGACTTTGGCTGATGACTGAAAGCGCGGCGATGATTGCCGGCGCGACGCACGCTGTAACGACCAGCGCTGAGAGCGCGCCCATGACGAAGGTGCCGATGTACGTCCCGGACTTTTGTCGATTGCTGACATCCGCGAGCCGTGTCTGCAGCGCGCTTGGCAACTGCAGCGTGTAGGTGCCGAACATCGCGAACGCGAGCGCAATGAACAGCAGCACCATCAGCACGATGATCCACGGCTGCTGAAAGAAAGCTTGCGGCGCTTGCTTGAACACCAGCACGAAGATGGCGCCCGCGGCTGCGTAGGTGAGCGCCATGCCCTGCACGTAAGTGAAGGCGAGCGAGAAGCTGCGCGCGCGCGTGACGTTTTCGCCTTGGCCGACGATGATGCCGGAAAGAATCGGAATCATTGGCAGCACGCACGGCGTGAGCGACAGCAACAAGCCGGCGCCGAAGAACGTAAGCAGCGCGTAGATGAGGTTGTCGCCTTGCAGAGCAGTCGCAAGACGATCCTGTTCGGCAACCATCGGCTGTGCGCCGAAGCCCGTGCCTGAACCCGTGCGTGCGGTTTGCGCCGGCAGCGTGGTCGCAACGTCCGAGGCCGGCAGATCGAGCGTGACCTGCTTGGTGATCGGGTTGTAGCACAGGCCGCCATCCGCGCAGCCTTGATAGGTGACGGTGAGATTCAGCGGCCCGCTCGAGCCTGCCGGGCGGGCGATCGGCACGCTGGCTTCGGCGAACTGGTAGTACACCTCGGTCGTGCCGAAAAATTCGTCGTGCTTGGCTTCGCCTTGTGGCAATTGCGGCGCACCGAGTTGCACATCAGCCGTGTCGGTCGCGACTTGGATCTGTTCTTTATAGAGGTAGTAGCCGTCAGCGATGATCCATGTCAGCGCGATGGAATCTGCGCTTTCGAGCGATGCGCCGAACTTGAAGGCTTGATCCGGTGGCAGAAAGTCATCGTTCGATGTCGTCGCGGGAGTGGAGCTGAATAGCGCCCGCAAGCCGCCTCGTGACGATGCGGCGGCAGGCACGGTGGCCTCGGTCTTCCAGGTCAGCGGCGGGTAGCACAAGCCGGCATCCGCGCAGCCTTGGAGCTTGAGTTCGAGAGGTAGCTTGGCCGGGCGCGTGCCGGTGAAGTTCAAAGCGACCGGAATATCGACGCTGCCGCGATAGATTTCCTGTTCGCCGAAGAATTCGTCGCTGTGGAGTTCGCCCTTCGGCCAATTGGGGGTGAGGGTGACGCTGGAAGAAGTTGCAGAAGCCCCGCTCTCCGCAAGAGGCGTAGCAATCGCGAGCTTGCTTTTATAAAGGTAGTAGCCGGGCTCGATTTTCCAGGAGACGATCAGGCGTTCGCCATCGATGCGGGTCGAATATTTGTAAGCCTGCTCGGGCGGAAGGAATTGATCGCGGGCTTCGGCATACGGCGCCACCCAAAGCGCAACGAGCAGTAGCGTCAGCGCGCCAAGCGCATCCAGGTGTCGCCTTACATTCATTTATCGATTGCCTCCGGAAAGCACGTTCCGTCTGATCCAATCCAAGTACGCTTCGTTCCCGCCCGACACGGGGAGAGTCACGAATTCTGGCAATTCGTAGGGGTGCAATTCCTTGAGCCGGCGCTCTACCTGTGAGAGTCGCTCCACAGTGGATTTGATGATGAGCAGCACCTCGGCGTCGTCCTGAAGCTGGCCTTCCCATAAATAGGATGAGCGCACCCCCGCAATCCGATTGACGCACGCCGCCAGTTGCTCGGTGACGAGGGTTTCGGCAATTTGCTGCGCGACCGCCTCGTTCGGACAGGTGGAGAAAGCAAGAAATATTTGAGATGTCATGGATTTACATCCCTCGAGTGCGGCGCGAGAGGATAGCCCTGGGCGCCTCGAGTGTCATCGGAAAGAAACACGGCGTGCCCTTGAAATTAAACATTCGGCGCCTATTATTAGCACCCGCATGGGGTGAGTGCTAAAGCCCGTCGAAGCCAAGGATCGTATCCACACGGCTGCCGACCCTGCCTCGTCCTCGCGAATAAATCTTCTGTGTCCACTTCCAATCGATCTTCAAATCGAGGTTTGAGCTATGGCTGACAAACTGAAAATCCGTCCGTTGCACGATCGCGTGATCATCAAGCGCCTCGAAGAGGAGCGCACCTCTCCGGGCGGCATCGTGATTCCCGACTCGGCGACCGAAAAGCCCATCAAGGGCAAGGTCATTGCCGTCGGTAAGGGCAAAATCCTCGAAAACGGCGATGTGCGTCCGCTCGACGTGAAGGTTGGCGACAACATTCTGTTCGGCAAGTACAGCGGCACCGAAGTAAAGGTCGAAGGCGAAGATCTTCTCGTCATGCGCGAAGAAGATGTGATGGCCATCATCGAAAAGTAACCCGATCCACGAAATTCCAGCGCATCGACGTTCGTGTCGATGCAACGTTCGAAAAAGTTCAAGAGGTTGAATTCATATGGCAGCTAAAGACGTACGTTTCAGCGACGACGCTCGTACTCGCATGGTCAAGGGCGTGAACATCCTGGCGAATGCCGTCAAGGCAACGCTGGGCCCCAAGGGTCGCAATGCAGTGCTCGAGAAGAGCTTCGGTGCGCCGACCGTAACGAAGGACGGTGTGTCCGTCGCGAAAGAAATCGAGCTCAAGGACAAGTTCGAGAACATGGGCGCGCAGATGGTGAAGGAAGTTGCTTCCAACACCTCTGACGAAGCCGGCGACGGCACCACGACCGCCACCGTGCTCGCTCAAGCGATCGTCCGCGAAGGCCTGAAGGCCGTGGCGGCCGGCGCAAACCCAATGGATCTCAAGCGCGGCATCGACGCCGGCGTCATCGCAGCGACCGAAGAGCTGAAGCGCCTGTCGAAGCCTTGCAAGGATCAGAAGGCGATCGCCCAGGTCGGCACGATCTCCGCGAACTCCGACGAGTCGATCGGCAAGACGATTGCCGATGCGA
>CAZIXV010000319.1:0-4612 GCA_964543105.1 uncultured Steroidobacteraceae bacterium | reverse complement strand
CATCATCGCCGCTGCGTTGAAACATGGCGAACTGCGCGCCCGCGAAGCCGAGCACGGCCTCCATGTCGTCCGGCGCCCGGGCGATGAGACGCCGATACAACGCAATCGCCTCATCGCCGCGTCCAGAGCGCAACAGGAAATATGCTTGCGCGCGCATCGCTTCCGGGTGTTCTGGTGCGAGTTGCATCGCACGTGCACAAGATTTTTCCGCATCGGCAAGCTGACGCCGTTCGCTTTCGATCCACACCGCATCGAGCGCGACCTCGCACAAACCTGCGTGCGCTTCGGCGTAGTTCGGATCGTGACGCAGCGCGGCCGCGAAGCTGCCTTGCGCGCGACGCAGATTGAGCTCGTTGGGCGAGGCATCGAGATGCAGGCGGCCGTTCAAGTATTGGTCCTGCACAGGCGCCAACGAGAAATGCGGCGGGTTGCGCGCCTCGCCCGAGGGCATGCCGAGCAGTCGATGCACCGCAGCGGTAATGTGATCGGCCGCGAGCGGCATCGCCTGCGGTTGCGTGCTGGCTTGAAAGCTCTCGGCCCAGATCTGTTCGCGCCGCCCGCGCGATTCGACGTACGCATACGCGCGCACACCAATCCATTGCCCGACGCGGACCACCTCGCCATCCAGCACTAGATCGGTGCGAAAGCGCGCCGCAATTTCAGCGCGATCGCTCGGGTCGGCGATCAGCGGCAGACCGGCGGAGGCGACGCCCAGCGTTTTCTCGAGCCGGTCGCGCACGGCCTCGGCCAGCGTGCCGTCGAGATCGCCATTGAAGGCGGTGACCGCGACACGAAAGCGGCCGAACCGCGGTTCGAGCGTACTGGTGTGCTGTGCGACCGCCGGCGGCGGTGCGGTATGACGCCACGCAAACCAGGCCGCGACCGCGATGAGAACGATCGCGGCGCCCGCGGCGAGCAGCGGCCAGCGTTGAGTTGCGACATGGGGTGGTGGTGGCGAGTGAGGTGATTGGGTTGATGCAGATTCGGCTGTAGCGCCATCGTCGAGGGCCGCCTCATGCGCCGTCAGATAGAGCGTGAACGCCTCGACACCTAAGGCGCGCGCGACCCGTTCGAGGGTTGCCGCATCCACCGGCTGTTCACGAAACACACGATTGACGATGTCCTTGGGCGCCGCGCTCAGCCCTTCGAGATCAGCCATGCGATCGGCGAGCGCAGCTTGAGTCTTGAGGCCCGCAGCGGCGAGCGCCTTCGTCAGTTTGACGCGCGAGGCGCGCACCCCGCGCCGTCGTACTCGTGCCTCCGCATCGCTCATCGCGTTGTCGTGTTCTTCGTCGTTGGGCGTCGAATCTTAACTTGCCGTAACCGGCGCTAACTACCCGTTTCTGTCGATGCGAAAGCGCTTGATCCGATTCACATTTCGGCCCGCGCACCAAGCGCGGTGAACGACGCAGGTGAAGCGTGACGGCGGCCCGAATCGTGTTCGTGCTGATGATTTGCAGCGGCTTGCTCGGGTGCAGCGACCGCTTGCAAGGCACCTACGCCGATGTCAGCGGCGTGACTTCTTATGAATTTCATCGCGATGGCCGAGTGGACATTGCGGTGCTCGGCGCGATGGTCAGCGGCCGCTACGAGATCGAAAAAGACCGCGTCCTCGTCACCGCGCCCCAGGGCACGGTGGTGTTCATCCGCAAAGACGGTGTGCTCGAAGGGCCGATGGGCTTGCAGCTGCGGCCTCATCCGTCGAGCTGAAAGCACATCTGCTGCGACCGGAAAGATTCTTGTTGATCGACTGAGGTGAACTCATGCAGACGAAGAGGTGGCTCGTGGTGGCGTGCGCGCTGGCGCTATCGGCGTGCGGCTCAGATGAAAACGCAGCGGCGCAGCCCGGTGCCGCAAAGCAGCGTGCCGCTGCCGAGGACATGACCGCTGAACAGGTCGCCAAAGAGGCGCGCGGCAAAATGAAGTGTCCTGCGAAAGTCGCCTCGCGCGCCCCGCGCGTCGCAGGCGCCGTCGATGTGGTCGGCGTGTGGCCTGGGATGACGTACGAGGAGGCGCAGAGCACGGTGCTGTGCACCCACGACTTGCTCGTCACTGGTCCGACGAACCGCTCGTTTCGCATCCAGACGTATGGCCAGACGGTCCGCCAAGGGTTCGAGGCGAATTTCGCGCAGCCTAAGGTCAACAGCCAAAAGAGCGCGCGCGACTATCGACGCGAATGGGAGCAGGCCGCCTCGGCCATCGCCAGCAATCGACGCCGTGAAGCCATGCCGCCTGGAACGGCGACTTGGTATGTCGCGACGATGGGGATGCCCGGCGAAGAGCGCGTGATCAATGTCGGACGCAAGGAGCGCTTCGAAGAAGGTCGCCAGCCCACTCGGGAAAGCGTACGCACCGCCTTGATCAAAAAATATGGCGAGCCGACGGAGGCTTTCGAACAACCGCCACGTGCCCATCTTTTTTGGTCATACGACACGCGCGGTCGGCGCATCACGGAAACATCTCCGCTATTCCGTCGCTGCCAAGCACCCACATCGATCGAAGCGGCCTTCAATTTCTCTCCGGAATGCGGCTTTACGCTCGCGGCAACGATCCAGGCATTGCCCAGTAACAGCGACTTAACCGACGAGTTGACGGTGACTTCGCTGGATCAAGCCGGCGGCTATGAAGCGATCGAGCGAACGGAGCGCGGTCTTGCAGCGCTCGATGCGCAACGTCGTGCGAAAGAAACCGAAGCCGCCTCGCGTAATGCGACGGCGCCGACGCTGTGAGGGTCACGCGCATGAAGCATGTCATTGCTGTGCTGCTCGCGGCGTCTGTGTGTAGCGGATGCGGCAACTCGGAGGTGTCTCCACCGTCAGGTGTGGCAGCCGCAGCTGACGCTGCAGCCAGTGCGCAGATGGCCGCACCCAACGCACGACCTGGTCGGCGCGCAACGGCGTTGCCGGGTCGCACCGAAGAGCTGACACAACCGGACGAAGCGGCCTTGGTGTTTTTGTACTACGGGCTGGCACAGATCCCGTTGCCGTTCGATGCCGTCATTCAGCGGGACTCGCGCGTCGCGATGGCGCAGCCCGCCGATAAGGCGGCGATGCGCGATCAGGTGCGCGCCGAGCTGACGGCCGGCTTGCGAGCGGTCGAGCGAGTCGGTCGGCTACGCATGCCGCTCAATGCCGACTTAAGCCACTACGACTCTTCCTACCAGGAGTTCACGGTCGGCGCGTTTTCGCCGAGTTCGGTCTTCACGTTTCAGGCGTTTGGCGAAAAGGTGCAGCTCAAGTTTCGTAATGCGCGCGAAGCGCAAACGTGGCAGGTCGCTGCAGATGAGGCGCAAGGCATTCGCGACAAGCTCGGCTATTCCGGCGCAACTGTCGATGCACTGCTGAACATCGTGGATGTGCTCCCCGCGCCCGGCGGCGGTGTGATCGTGGCGGACGTCATCGAGTACGACGTTCGCAGCTACCGGGGCGGTCAGCGTCTTGGTCGTGTGCAAGTGATGCAGTAATTCGAAGATCTCCACTCGAGGCTCATGTCATGAAGTTCGTACTTTGTTCGTTGGTGTTGCTTGCATCATTCGGCGTCTCGATGAGCGTGGCTGCCAATGCCTGTAACGGTCAGCCGTTGTGTCAGGAGACATCGAGCTTCATCGCTTCGCTCAGTGACTTTCGAATCAGCAAGCAAGGTAATAATCGCATCGCCACGGCGACGCTGACTTTTCAGAACAAGAACAACGTCCCGCTGATTCTGGGTTATGTGCAACGCTCGGCCGTCGCCATCGACGAGGTCGGCAATCGCTACGTCCCGCCGAACGACAGCGCCATTCGCGGCATTGGCGTGATCGTACGCAATACCTTCGATGCCAAATTCACTTTGCAACCAGGCGAGCGCAGCGATGCGCGCATCGATCTACGCTGGTATGCGGGCAACAACGTTGCGGGCGCTAGTTTCAACCTGGAGCTTGCGGTGCGCGAGATCGAACGCCTGGCAGGTGAGCAGTTTCGTCTCGGCCGCGAACATGCGCTGCAGTTCGCTGGTCTGAGCGATGGCTTGGGCGCGCGTCAGGCGGCGATATCGCAGCCGGCGTCCGCACCTGTGAGCGCCGCCGCAGGAGCGCCGCCGGCCTACGTCGATCCGTGTAATGGCGCGCCACGCTGCGCAAGCAATGGACCGCTGGCGCTGGAAATTACGCAGGTCACGAGCAGCCAGCAGCGCAACCATCATCACGTGCGCCTCACGTTGCGTGCGCGCAATCACACCGGTGCGCGTGTGATCGCGGCCTATCAGGCGAATTCGGGCGTCATGCTCGACAACTACGGCAATCGCTACACCGTAGATTGGCGCTACGACGAGCGCGTTCGCGGCATCGGGCAAAGCTCGCGACAGAAGGCCGATCCGCAATTCGCGTTACAGCCGGGGGAAGCGCGCAGCTTCACGCTCGAATATGCGCGCTATGTCGGCAAGACGGCGATCGGGACGGTCTTCAGCCCAGATCTCGTGCTCGAGCAACTCGAAATCTTGCCGAGTCAGCAAATCCGTCAGGTCCGCGAACTCAATTTCAATTTTCCGAATCTCACCGCCGGCAATTTCGGTAGCAATGAAACCCTCGATGCCGTGCAATCGATCAATGAAGCAGGCCGGCAGTTATCGGAGGGAT
>CAZIXV010000318.1:0-4625 GCA_964543105.1 uncultured Steroidobacteraceae bacterium | reverse complement strand
TAGCGCTGCCGTGTCGGTCATGTCATTGGACGCTGGACACTTCGCGGCGATGACGCACACAGCGGAATTCATGCAGGCGATGACTGCCTGCGCGCATTGACGCGCGGTACTCAGTTTTCCGCCACTCTCGCGGACATCCATCGAACACCAGGATGGTGCGCGGAGAGAAGGGGGGTTCCAACTCACCCTGACGACTTCGCAGTGCGGCGCTTGGAATCATCTCGGTCGAGCAGGCAGTCGATGAATGCGCGCAGTGCCGGCTGAACGTGTCGACGATTCGAGTAGTACAGATAGAGGCCGGGCATCGTAACTGACCAGTCAACGAGAACGCGCTTGAGCGATCCGCGCTCGAGCTCTTGCGCAATGCCGTCATCGTTGTATGCGTACATGACTCCAAGTCCCTGCAGAGCGGCGGCGACGACGATGTCTTGGTGATTGGAGATCACTGGACCATCGGCGACGATCTCGATCTTCTTGCCCTTCTTTTCGAATTCCCATCTCGCAATCGTGCCGCTGCCGGGAAAGCGCCAATTGATGCACGCGTGGTGCTGTAGATCGGCGGGTGTTTTGGGATCGCCGTAGCGAGCGAGATAGTCGGGCGATGCCACGGCAAGCAGTTTCACATCCGGTGTGAGTCGCACGGCGATCATGTCCTTCTGCAAGCGTTCACCCACGCGAATGCCTGCATCGAAGCCGCCGGCAACAATGTCGCTCAGGCCGTCGTCGATGACGATATCGAGCACGACGTCTGGGTGCGCGCGATGAAAGCGACCGAGGCGCGGCGCGATGAGCTTCCTTGCGGCCATGCTCAACGTGTTGATGCGCAGCGTTCCGGCGGTTTGCGTCGTGGCGCCCACTGCTTCAGCGACTGCGTCATCCATTTCCTTGAGCATCGGTGCGATGCGCTCATGCAGCCGCCGTCCCGCGGCAGTCGCTGCGACGCTGCGGGTCGTGCGATTGAGTAGACGAGTTCCAAGTCGCGCTTCGAGATGTCGAATGGTCTGGCTGAGTGCCGGACGGGAGACGCCCAGCTGATCGGCGGCGCGCGCGAAGCTCGCGTGCTCGACGATGGTGACAAACGCCTTCAGCTCGGCAAATTCGGAGCCGCGCATTGTGTATCGCTCGCTTAATAACCTGGTAAGACTATAGGCGATTATCTTATCGCCAGTAGCACGCCATCGTTACGCCCACCGTAACGATGGAGGTTGCTATGTTACAGCTGAAGAATTTGCCTGAGCCCATCGCCGCCTATTTCGAGGTCGAAAAGCGCGGCGGCGACGCCGTTGCACACTGCTTTACGCGGGAGGGCGTCGTGGCAGATGAGGGGAAAACACACCGAGGTCCGGAAGCTATCAAGGCCTGGATGACAGCAGCGTCCACGAAGTACTCATTCACGAACGAACCGTTGGGCATCGACCATCGGAACGGACGCTACATCGTCACGAGCCGCGTGATGGGCAACTTTCCAGGCAGCCCAATCGATCTGCGCTACATATTTACGCTCGAGCGCGGAAAGATCGCATCACTGGAGATCGCGCCATGAGCTTCGATCTACAACTCGCCGGTCAGCGCGCGCTGGTCACAGGTGGTAGCCGCGGTGTCGGCGCGGCGGTAGTTCAGGCGCTCGTGGAAGCGGACGTGCGAGTCGTGGCTGCGGCGCGCTCGCTTCCGAGCCGAGCGATTGAGAGCGTGCGATATGTCGCCATGGACCTTACGACCGCAGAAGGTGCTCAGCAGGCTGCAGAGTCAGTGCATCAGTATCTCGGAGGGCTCGATATCCTCATTAACGTGGTCGGCGGCTCGAGTGCACCGGCGGGTGGATTCGCAGCGCTCGATGATGCGCAGTGGTCGAAGGAGCTGGAGCTGAACCTCATGTCCGCCGTTCGTCTCGATCGCGCATTGCTGCCTTCGATGATCGCTCAGCGTTCCGGAACGATCATCCATGTCACCTCGATCCAGCACGTGCTGCCGTTGCCGGACTCGACGATCGCTTACGCAGCCGCGAAGGCTGCGCTCTCGACCTACAGCAAGGCGCTCTCGAAGGAAGTGACGCCGCAAGGAATCCGCGTCGTCCGGGTGTCGCCCGGCTGGATCGAGACTGAGGCCGCTGTGGCGTTCACCGAACGGATAGCAGCTCACGCAGGGACAGACTATGCGGGCGGCAAGCAACTCATCATGAATACATTGGGCGGGATCCCGTTAGGACGCCCGGCAATGCCACGCGAAGTCGCAGATCTCATCGCGTTTCTAGCCTCACCGCGAGCGGCTTCGATATCGGGAGCGGAGTACGTCATCGACGGCGGCACCGTCCCGACTGTCTGAGCGAGGGCATCTAGAACCGCACTCAACACGTCGAAGTGGGCGAAGCTCACGCACGTCCCGAACGATACGGCGCCGCGCGACATCGCCGATCTCGTCGACGACGGCATTCTCGTCGAGGATGCGAGTGGAGGTCGGTCGACGAGTTATTCGGTTGCGAGGAGGGCGTCGGATAAGTGCCGCTCACTTAACAAATTCGAACGCAGATCACAGTCGCCTCCGTTACGGTCGGTACGCTCGCAGGACCAACCGTAAGGACGGCACGACGGACTGTGGCCATGGCACGACGACGCGAAACAATCTTTGACATTCTGTTGATCCTGCCGTGGTGGGCGAGCGTGATCGTTGCTGCGATCGTGTATGTCCTGCTTGCATACGCCGTTCCGACATTCTTCCAAGACAACCCATTCGCCGCGCCCCTCTTCATCGCCGCCAAGGCCTACGCACCGTTCATTGCCGTCCTATTCCTGGGGGTTGGCGCCGCAAGCTTCCTCCGCTCTCTGTTCATCAAGAAGCGATACAACAGCGTCAAAGAACTCGACGACATCCGCAAGCTCTCATGGCGTGAATTCGAATCCATCGTCGGGGAAGCGTTTCGTCGCCGCGGCTACTCGGTGCTCGAGAACGCAGTCGACGGCGCCGACGGCGGTGTCGATCTTCTACTGCGCAAGAGCGGCGAGAAGTTTTACGTGCAATGCAAGCACTGGAAGCAGACGAAGGTTGGCGTGAAGCCGATTCGAGAGTTGTACGGTGTCATTACGGCCGGCGATGCAGCGGGCGGCTTCTTTGTCGCATCGGGCGAGTACACACAAGATGCTCGGGACTTCGCGAAGAAGGCGGGCATCGATCTGATCGGAGGAGAGCAGCTCGCTGCGATGATCAATGAGGCGCGTGAGCCGCAGCCGTTCATGGATCCGACGATTCGGCATCGTGTCTCGACGACCGTCCACTCTCCGGAATCTCCGACTTGCCTGAACTGCGGAGCATCGACGGTCCGGAGAGTTGCGAAACGCGGCGCGCATGCGGGTCAGGCGTTCTGGGGATGCAGTTCGTATCCGAAGTGTCGCGGAGTGCGAACCGCATGCCAGTGATGATGAAATCAATCGTTGCGATCCTGCTGGTGGCACTCGCAGCATGTTCTGAAGAGTCCGTTTCATCCGCGGCGGAAACACTCGGGCGACAGATCAATCGTTCCCAGCGAGATCGGGTGGTTGAAAACGCCCAGAAACGCATCGTGGATGCGGAGCACTGCACGCACTTCAAGGATGAGATTCTGGTAGTTGGTCAGCGCTATGAAAGTGCCGTGAACGCTTCTATCCACATGGAACTCTCGAAGGTGCGAAAGGCTGCTGAGGCTGTAGGCTGTTTGCGAGGGCGGGAGCCGATGCAGCTGGATGAGTCAGTACGAGCCAGTTCCACAGAATCGCGCTTCGACACTGAGAATGTTCGTCGACAACATGAAGCCAGAATGGAAGCTGCGTGGAGCAAGTACTTCCAACCGTCCGAAGAGTGTTTGCAGACCGTCAGCGTCGAATGTGGCAACGCGCATATCCGAGCGCGAAGAGAGTTCGAGCGGAAGTACGCTGCGGGAGAAATATGAGCGTGCGGTCTACCAAGAGCTCACCTTCGTCAGGGCGAAGTCAAACAGAGTTCAGCCTTCAAATTTCATGAAGTCGTACTTCAATTTGGATATCCCGTCTGACGCCCGTCGATGTGCGGCACTAGGTGCTACGAATGTTGAGCGAGGCTATCTAAGCGATGTCGGCGATAAGCGGGCGACGCGCTCCTTCGCGCCGACTTGAGTGGACTTCCTCCTTCTGGTGTCGCGGAGATCTAACGGTGACACGTGCGCCATTTCAGGTTGCGAGTTAGGCAGTGTCACTCGTATAACCGTCGCTGCCCGGCACAAGCACTTAAGTAAAACTCTGCAGGGCGAGGGCGATAGGAGCCGGTGACTCGGTTACTGGCACATCGAAATTGAGTGCGCGATCTCGTGATTTGAGACTCGCACCCTCTAAAAAGACATCCATGGACTGCGGCGGGCAGTTACTTGGAGGAATGCAGTTGAACCAGACATTTCTTGTCATTGCTTTTGCAATCTGTGCGGGGATCTTAGTCGGCGTGGTCGTGACGCTTTTTGTGCAGCGATCACGTCAAATGATTGCGGTCGAACGTGCGAAATCCGGCTTGGCCGCTGAACTCGCGACGGTGCACGAGCGCGCGAGTCGAGTGCTGAGCCTTGAAGCGAATCTTGCCGCCAACGCGCACGCCGAGAAAGCACTGCAAGCCGAACTCGTTCGCTTATC
>CAZIXV010000317.1:0-4627 GCA_964543105.1 uncultured Steroidobacteraceae bacterium | reverse complement strand
CACATTCCCGGCACTCCGGCGTATAGAGTGGGATGACGTGATCGCCTTTTTTCACCGAGGTCACGCCCGCACCGACATCGACGACGACACCCGCGCCTTCATGACCGAAGATCGCGGGAAACAAGCCTTCGGGATCGGCACCTGAGCGTGTGAACTCGTCGGTATGACAAATGCCCGTCGCTTTGAGTTCGACCAATACCTCGCCAGCGTGAGGTCCTTCCAAATCGACCGTCATCACTTCCAACGGCTTGCCGGCGGCATGTGCAACTGCAGCGCGAGTCTTCATATGTGTGCTTTACCCTTCGCTTATCGTGGTTCGGACAAGAACGTCAAAGCGGGAGCGGCGTGAGCGTCTTGCGACAGTCACGACGAATGGCTTTGAGCACGGGGAACGTTAGCTAAAAACTTCCAAGCGGACATTCTGCAACGCACGCGCGCCGCTTGCTATCCGGCTTCAACGCAGTCGACGCGGCGTAAAACCCTACAAGGGCTGCGGACCAGCGCGTCCGGCGGCGACGACGAAAGATGCTTGCACATGCGCCGGCGCATCGGCGTCGCTGGGCGAATCAAGCGCGATGAGATCTGCACGCGCGTGCGCGCGTGTCACGTGTAAGCGCAAGTAGCCGCGTTCGCCGGAGTTTGCGTGCAGCACGTTGGGATTGCGTGCGCGCGCGGCATCCCATACCGATTGTGGCGAGCCTTGCGATGAGATGGAGGTGGTCACGAACTCACTTGCCACGACCGGTGAGTCCGCATCCGCCGGCGTGCGATGCAGGTTTGCCACCAGAAAGGCGTGAATGTCGCCGCTCAGGACGAGAGGATTGCGCGCCTTGGTCGCTTCGAGCGTCGTCATCAAACGCTGTCGCGCAGCACGATAACCATTCCAGTTGTCGCTCCAGTATTCATTGCCGGCTGCGCCTTCACGGATGTGCGCCATCAGCGTGCCTTGCGCAAGCAGATTCCAGGTTGCATTGCTGCGCGCCAGCTGAACCTCGAGCCAGCTTTCTTGAATCGCGCCGAGCTTGGTGCGCTCGGGTTGATCGATCTCATCACATGAAACCCGTCGTGCTCCGCGCCAGAACGGACGCGTGCAGGGAAGCGGCGAGCGATATTGACGCGAATCGAGCATGAACACATTGACGAGGTCGCCGAATGCGCGGCGCGTATACAAGCGCAAGTCGGCACCGAATGGTAACGCTCTGCGCGGCAACGGCATGTGTTCGTAATACGCTTGATAAGCCGCAGCACGGCGCGCGAGAAACCATGCGCGCGGATCGTCGTACTGCGATAGATCACCTACATAGTCATTCTCGACCTCGTGGTCATCCCACGTGACGAGCCAGGGATATTGCGCATGCGCCGCCTGCAAATCCGGATCGCTGCGATAGAGTGCGTGGCGCACGCGATAGTCCTCGAGCGTCATCGTTTCAGGCGCACCATGTGCGCGTACCTTCTCCTCGCCCCAACTCGATTCGTAGATGTAGTCGCCGACATGAATGATGGCATCCAGGTCGTCTGCCACCATGTGACGATAGGCGTGGAAATATCCGTGTTCGAACTGCTGACAGGAGGCGACCGCGAGCTTCAGTTGCGTTTGACTTGCGTTCGGTGCGGGTGCCGTACGAGTGCGACCGATGGCGCTGCGAAAACGTCCGCATGAAAATCGATACCAGTACTCCCGGCCCGGCGCGAGCCCATCGGGTTCGTAATGAATCGAGTGCGCATGTTGCGCGCTCGTATAAAGCCGTTCGCGCCGCACGATCTTTCGCATCTGCGCGTCGCTGGCAATTTCGCAGGTGACGGCAAGGGCTTCGTTGGTCGCGAGGCCACCGGTGGGATGCAGTGGCTCAGGCGCAAGTCGCGTCCACAGAACGACGGATGCAGGACTCGGATAACCCGAAGCAACGCCGAGCGAGAACGGATCGGCTTTGAAGCGCGGCATATCGTTTGCGCGCACCAGCCGCGCCGGCAGCAACGTCGCCGCTGCCAATGTACCTGCGTGTCGCAACACTGCACGACGAGTCCAGGAAGCTCGATGATCCTTCACGCCGATCCCTCTACCTCACGTACCAATGCAGGATGCCACATGAATATGACGCTTGTTATGCTCGCGCTCGCGAATTGGATCGACTCAACTCAACAAAAGCGAGCACATCGATGACCACTGGCGCTTGTCTTTGCGGCACGGTGCGATTTGAAATCACCGGTCCCTACCAGTTCATGGCCCATTGCCATTGTTCAATGTGCCGCAAACATAGCGGCGCTTTGTATGGAACGATGCTTGGTGTGGAGCGCGCGCACTTTCGCTGGTTGAGTGGACAAGCAGACATCACCTCATACCGTTCATCGGCCGTGCTGGCGCGCCCTTTCTGTAAACACTGCGGCGCGAGCGTTCCCGACGACTCGAATGACCCCGTCGGCGTACCTGCGGGATTGCTGGAGGATGATCCGGGCATCAAACCGAGCGCGCACATTTTCGTGAAATCGAAATCGCCGATGTGGGACATCAACGACGAGCTTCCCAAGTTCGATGCCTATCCGCCGGGCGTCGGTACGCCGCTCGAGCGGCCTGCACCCACGCTTGCATCGGACGGCATTTCAGGAAGCTGTTTATGTGGCGACGTCGCGTTCGTGTTGCATGAAACCCCCACCAAGCTCACGAACTGCCATTGCACACGCTGCCAGCGCAGCCGCGGCGGCGCCCATGCGACGAACGTGTTCGTTCGCGCAGAAAATCTCGAATGGACGCGCGGCAGCGAACTCGTGCGAACCTTCAAGGTGCCCGAAGCGCAATTATTCACAACCTCGTTTTGCGCCACCTGCGGCAGTTTGCTGCCTGCGCTGTTCGCAGGCATCAAGCGTTATAACGTGCCGCTCGGCAGCGTAGATACGCCCCTCAACGCCAAACCTCAGCTACACATCTATACACAAGCGCGCGCGCCTTGGCACACGATCACCGACACGCTGCCGCAATTCGATGAAATGCCGCCGCGCGAGCAGGTCAAGGAGCTGATGTTCTAATTGGGCTGACCGTTGCTTACGCAACGACGGTCATCGGTAGCGGTTGGTCGAGCGACGGTTGGCTGGCCGTGGGCCGTCCCCCGTGATCACTCATGTCGCAGAGCCTCGATGGGGTCGAGCTGGGCGGCGCGGCGCGCGGGGAAATAGCCGAACACAATTCCGACGGCAGCAGAAAAGCCAAACGCCAGTAGAACGATCCCGACGTTCAGGACGAACGGCAGACCAAAGGCATTGGTCGCGAGCGCACCCACACTCAGCCCCAACAAAATGCCGATGATGCCGCCGAGCGTGGCCAGTACGACGGCTTCGATGAGGAATTGCAGCAAAACATCGCGCGCCATGGCGCCCACCGCGAGCCGCGTGCCGATCTCACGCGTTCGTTCCGTCACCGAAACGAGCATGATGTTCATGATACCGACGCCGCCGACGACGAGACTCACCGCGGCCACCGCGCCCAACAACGCGGTCAGAACGCGGGTCGTACTGGTGAATGCGCTCGAGACGTCCTTCAAATCACGAATATTGAAATCGGGATCAGCGCCGGGACGAAGCTTGCGGCGCTCGCGTAACAGGCGCTCGACATCTGCCTGCACTTTTTCCGTGGAGACACCATCGCGGGCCGAGACGAGAATCGAGCCGACATCCGAGTTGCCGGCAATACGTCGTTGCAAGGTGCGAATCGGAATGACGATCAAATCATCCTGGTCTTGGCCGAAACCGGATTGGCCTTTCGCCGTCAACACGCCAATTACCTGGCATGAGATGCGTGACATGCGGATCGAAAGACCTACGGGATCCTGATCGCCGAACAGCTCCTGTTTCACGGTGTTGCCGAGGATGCACACCGCCGCCCCGCCGCGCAGCTCGGAATCCGAAAAATTGCGTCCCGAGGCGAGCGACCAATCGCGCACTTCTATGAACTTGTCGTTCGAGCCCGTCACGCTCGTCGACCAGTTCGTGTTGCCGTAGATCGCTTGCGTGCCACTGTTGGAGTTCGGCGCAACCGCACGGATGCCGCTGATTTCCGCCTCGATCGCATTCACGTCTTCCATCGTGAATGGCGGAGCCAGCGAGCGCGCACCCCCCGGGCCGCCAAATCCCTGACCGCGGAACACTTGCAGCAGATTCGTGCCGAGCTTTTGGATGTCGGCCTGGATCCGCGCGGTCGCGCCATCACCGATCGTGACCATCGTGATGACCGCCGCCACGCCAATCACGATGCCGAGAATCGTCAGCGATGAGCGCAGCACGTTGCGACGAATCTCGCGCAGAGCAAGCAGAATGGCGTTTATGAACATAGCTTGCGACGTTGAGAGTTGACAGTTGACGGTTGACAGCCGCAATGGGCTGCACGGGACGACACCGACGATCCGAGGCGCTGCGGGAATCTCATGGGAAAAGCATCTTGTGCTGACCGTCAAGCCGACCGTCAACCGCCCACCGACTCAGCGCGCACCGGCTGATTCATCTCATCGCTTTCGATTGCGCCGTCGCGAAAGCGCACGATGCGGCGTGTCCAGGCGGCGATGTCCGGCTCATGCGTGACCATCACGATCGTGATGCCGCGTTCCTCGTTCAAGCGAGTGAGCAAACGCATGATGTCGAT
>CAZIXV010000316.1:0-4630 GCA_964543105.1 uncultured Steroidobacteraceae bacterium | reverse complement strand
GCGTCAATTTCGCGGACGTGTTGCCGAAGATTCGCTGCGTCTTCCATGAGAGGACTCCTCACTGTTTTTATAAACAGTCTCGTACTCTCATGAAAACCACCTGTCGCGCTGAAAGAGCTATTTCTAAGCCAATTTCGGATCATCGCTTCCGTCTCTCCGCACACAATGAGGCGTCCTCAGCAGCGACGCATTCACCGCCTCTAATCACGATCCGTGAAGACTGCGCGCTGAGCCGCGAACGCGCGCTGATACGCGGGCCGTGCTTCGCCGCGTGCGACGTAGGACATTAGGTTCTCTTGACGCTCGAGTTCACCCGTCCCCTCCAAACGACGCAGCACGCTCACCATCAACAGATCGCCCGCACTGAATTCGCCGTCGAGCCATTCGGCGTCGCCGAGCCGATGCGATAACGCACGCAGCCGCACACGCACGCGTTCCTCGAGCATCGTTGCGCGCTCCTCATACCAAGGCTTGTCGCGCTCCAGAATGGCTGCTTGCTCGAGTTCGACGATCGGCGGTTCCACCGTGTTGATCGCCGCGAACATCCAGGTGATCGCCCGTGCTCGTGCATGGGTATCGAGCGGCAGCAAACCCGCATGATGCTGCGCGAGATGCAGGACGATCGCGCCAGATTCGAAGAGTTCGAGATCGCCTTCCTCGTACGTCGGGATCTGACCGAATGGATGACGCTTGAGGTGCGCTGACTCCTTCATCTCACGAAACGACACCAGCCGCACCTCATAACGCAATCCCACCTCTTCGAGTGCCCAGCGCACGGGCATGTCTCTTGCGTGCCCGCGGCCATGATCGGGAGAGTGTTTGAATGCGGTGATCGTAGGGATCATGAACGTATCCAGGCGTGGCGTTGAAGTGTCCCAAGGACGAATGATTCGGGCGCGACCCGACATAAGATCGCCCCGCTTGTCGAGCAAACACGCACTTCTTCGTGGGAACCTATTTGAGCCTTCCGCGTTCGTGGCTACTGAGCTACATTCGGGTCGGTCTGACGAAGAGCAGACTCGACAACAAAGAAGTCCGGGGGCGTGCGTTTTGGATATTGCGACGAGTGCAAAGCCACGAAAAGAACGTTTCATTAGCGCGTCGATTGCGCTTGCGAGCGATGTGTTTCCCGCCGCCAAGTCCATCGCTCGAAAAATTCGGCAACTGTTTCCGAAATTCGACCCCGCAACCGCACTCACTGATGACGAGACCTGCGCTCGTTTCACCTTCAACGGCACCGCAATCGTCATCACGCGAGTTGCCGAGCCGCTAACGTTCGATCCGAACGACGCACCCACGATCAAAAAGCCGTTGACGGCGCGAACCATCGAGTCGCATCAAGCACATTGGGTGATTAGCGCCTACGACGAAGATCGGGCGCTCGCCGCCATTGCAGCAACCATCACGGCCGCGGCTGTTGTCGAATGCTGCTCAGAGACTGTTGCCGTGTTCTGGCCCGCCGCGCATCACTGGATTGCTCCAAACACGTTCGTCGAACACGCACTGCGGCATGTGGAATCACGGCCGCCCGTCGAGCTCTGGATCAACTGCTCCGTCCAGCCAAGCGAAGCGCGACGACATGCCGCCTTCACGCGTGGCATGAAAGCCTTCGGTTATAAGGAATTCGAAGTACTCGACTCGCCGGAATCCGCGCGAAGTCTGCGCAATCGGCTCGAGGGACTGTGCGCGTACGTCATCAAAGACGGCGCCGTCATCCACGACAGCGACACTGTCGGCCACAACCGCACCGAACGCATCCCGATCCTGCTCTGCCGTTCAGCCCATGGACTTCACGAAACCGTTCTGCGGCTCGACTATGAGAACTACATTGCGCCACGGCCTTGGTGGAAGTTGATCTGAGCGACGCAGACCTAGGCGCAGTTGTGCTCGAGAACGCGGACGCCGATCGAACAACGTCTCTGTAGACATCACAACGCCGCTACAGTCCGCCTCAAGATTGAGCAACGGATGACTCGCCTGCGAGCGTCGGCGGCGCCGCGGCCGAGGGCGCTCCAGCAACGCGTCCGGTGCGGCGCTGAATCCGCCGAACGATCACCTTTTCCAACTCGGCCACCACGAACACGAAGGCGCCCGCCGCCGCTGCCTTTGCCCAATCGATGGGCGCGAGCGCAGTCGAACCGAAAATCGTCTGGAGCCACGGCAGATAGACAAACGCCAATTGCAACAGCACACAGACAGCCACGGCCGCGAGCACGTACCGATTGCCGAACAGACCCTCGCGTGAAACCACGTTCTCGTAGATGCGCCGGCTGTTGAACAGATAAAAGATTTCGCATGCGACGACGGCATTGACGGCGATCGTGCGGGCGGTGTCGACCGAAGAACCGTTGTGCATCTCCCACAGGAATAGCGACAGCGCGCCTGTCGCCATCAACACGGAGACCATCACAACCCTCCAGACGAAAAACGGCGTAAGCAGCTTTTCGTGAGGGCTTCGCGGCGGACGCACCATTACATCGGCTTCCGTCGCTTCGAATGCGAGCGCGAGGCCGAGCGTGCCGGAGGTCACCATGTTGATCCACAGCACCTGCACAGCCGTGAGCGGCAACACGAACCCAAAGAGAATCGCCACGACGACGACGAGACCCTCACCGCCGTTGGTCGGCAGCATGAACAGAATGAACTTGCGAATGTTTTCGTAAACGCCGCGGCCTTCGCGAACGGCATTGCTGATGGTCGCGAAGTTATCGTCAGTGAGCACCATGTCGGCCGCTTCCTTGGCAGCATCGGTGCCCTTGCGTCCCATCGCAACACCGACGTCGGCGCGTTTGAGCGCAGGCGCATCATTCACGCCATCGCCCGTCATCGCCACCACCTGGCCTTCGCTCTGCATCGCCTTCACCAGGCGTAGCTTGTGCTCCGGGCTGGCACGCGCATACACGTCGATCTCGTTCACCACCGAACGCAGCGCCGTGTCGTCCATCATTTCGATTTCAACGCCCGTGAGCCCAGGCTTGTCGGATCCGATCGCGAGTTGCTGACCGATGGCGCGCGCCGTATCCACGTGATCGCCGGTGATCATCTTCACGCGGATACCGGCGCGATGACACTCCGCTACCGCCGCAACCGCCTCTTCGCGCGGCGGATCGATGATGCCGACCAGGCCGAGCCAGATGCAGTTCGCCTCGACGTCTTCGAACCCCAGTTCGTCCGGCTTCGAGGTAAGCGACTTCTGCGCTATGGCGAGCATGCGCATACCGCGCGCGGCCAGATCCGCCGACTGACGCCGCCAGTAATCCATGTCCAGCGGTTCATCGCGGCCGTCGCGTCGCTGCAGCGAACACATCTCGGCGATTCGCTCAGGCGCGCCTTTGATGCAGATGACAGGGGACCCACCTTGCTCGTGGTGCAGCGTCGCCATGAAGCGATGCTCTGACTCGAAGGGAATGACATCGAGCCGCGGCTGCGACGCCAGCTCACTTTGTCTATCCAAGCCGAGCTTGGATGCGAGCGTTACGAGCGCGCCTTCGGTGGGATCGCCCAGTACATTCCAGATGCCCGCTTCATGATGGAGATTGGAATCGTTACAGAGCAGCGCCGCGCGAGCGGTCGCCATCAAATCCTGATGCTCCTCGGGCACGATCTGCCGCTCGTCGATTTGCGCGCCGCCCTCGGGCGCATAGCCGACACCCGAAATCTGAAACACCTGCGCGCCAGTCACGACGCGCTGCACGGTCATTTCGTTGCGCGTCAGCGTGCCCGTCTTATCGGAACAGATCACCGTCACTGAACCGAGCGTTTCCACCGCCGGCAGCCGCCGCACGATCGCATGTCGCTTCGCCATACGTTGCACGCCCAGCGCCAGCGTGACAGTGAGAATGGCCGGTAAGCCCTCGGGAATCGCCGATGCGGCCAGTGCGACCACCATCATGAACATCTCGGCGACTGGAATGCCGCGGATCACGGTGCCGAGCACGAACGTGCCCGCGCACAATGCGAGGATCGCGATGGCGAGCCAGCGGCTGAACGTATTGATCTGTCGAATGAGCGGCGTTTCGACTTGCTCGACCTTGCGCAGCAAGTTGCTGATGCGGCCGAGTTCGGTGCCGCTGGCGGTCTCGGTAACCACGGCCCGCACTTGCCCGGACACCACCAGTGAACCCGAGTACAGCATGCTGCGACGATCACCGAGCGATGCGTCGGCGGCTACCGGCTGAAGCTGCTTGGCGACGGCGACCGATTCGCCCGTCAACAGCGCCTCGTCCACTCGCAAGTTGCGTGCACTCAAGATGCGCAGATCTGCCGGCACACGATCGCCCGAAGCGAGCAGCACCACATCGCCCGGCACAAGCTCCTCAGCGGAAATCTCGTGCCGTTCGCCGCCGCGGATGACAGCCGCATGCTCCGAGAGCATGCCGCGGATCGCCTCGAGCGCATCCTCCGCTTTGCCTTCTTGGATGTACCCGATGATGGCGTTCACCAGCACGGCGGCGAACAGCACGCCCGTGTCGATGAACTCACCGAGCAACAGCGTAATGACCGCGGCGCCGACCATTACGTAGATGAGAACGTTGTTGAACTGCTGCAGAAACCGCAGCCACGCCGGCCGCCGCTGCGGCGGCGGAAGGCGGTTGTACCCGTAGCGTTCTAGCCGCGACCGAATCTCAGC
>CAZIXV010000315.1:0-4630 GCA_964543105.1 uncultured Steroidobacteraceae bacterium | reverse complement strand
GGGGCTCGGGGCTCGGGGCTCGGGGCTCGGGGCTCGGGGCTCGGGGCTCGGGGCTGGTTCGATTCCCTCCCCTGCGGAGCGGGGGAGGGTTAGGGAGGGGGCGGTGCTACGAGGGGCGACAGGCTACAGGCTACAGGCTACAGCCAGAATGGCTCGGACGAACTTCCCCCACCTGCCTGGAAGCGAGCTAAAAAAGAAGAAATCACGTAAGACCCCCTCCCCGGCCCTCCCCCGCTTCGCAGGGGAGGGAGCAAGAGAAAGGCCTCGCTTTCGCACAGGTCTCAGCTGCCTAGTGCTTCGCGCCGCTTCCTTCGGCGTGCACGCCCTCGCTCAGCAAGTGCTCCACGTCGACCGCGTCAAACTGATAGGCGCGGTTACAGAAATCGCAACGGACTTCGACGTTGCCTTCGCGCTCGGTGAGGAGCGAGCGCAGCTCTTCAGCGCCGAGCGATTGCAGCATGCCGATCACGCGCTCACGGGAGCAGCGGCAGCGGAAGTACACCGGCGAGGATTCGAACATCCGGATGTCGTCCTCGGCGAAGAGGCGCTGCAGGATTTGCTTGTCACTCAATGTCCGCAGCTCGCCAGGCTTCAACGTATCGGCCATGAGTTGCGCGCGCCGCCATGCGTCTTCGATGTCTTCGGGCGTGGCGATCACGCTCGCCGCCGCGCCTGCGGCGGCGTTGCCATTCGCCGTCGAATCCGGCAGTCGCTGCAACAGCATGCCTGAGACGCCCTGGGCGTCGGCCTGTAGCCACAGCCGCGTCGGCAATTGCTCGGAATTTTCAAAATAGCCTTGCAGGCAGTCGGCGAGCGCATCGCTTTCCAACGCGACGATGCCCTGATAGCGCTGCGTAAGATCGTCGTTCTCGAGCGTGATCGTGAGATTTCCGGCACCGGCAAGCGCCAAGAGCCCGCCGCCCGTTGCATCATCGCGATAGCGCGCGACTGCGCGCACGCCGAGATCACTCGAACACTGCGCCAACATCAAATGCATGGGACCTTGTCCGCGCAACTGCAGGCTTAAGGTGCCATCGAACTTGAGCGTCGCCGCAAGCAACACCGAAGCCGCGACTGCCTCGCCCAACACATCGCGAATATTCTCTGGATATTCGCGATGCTCGAGCAACGCGCGCCAGGAAGCGTCCAAGTGCACGAGGTGGCCGCGGATCGGAAAGTGTTCGAACAGGAAGCGGTGCAGTGAATCGCGATCGTGCATCATGAAAGCTCAATAAAAAGCGAAGCGTTAGTGTAAGAGATACGCGCAGTGACCTCTCAATGCGGCTCGCGCAGCAGCGTACAATCAGGCATATGACTACAGCGTCGTCGCGCACTCCGAAGGCTTGGCACACGTACCTTCCCAAGATCGTCACGATCTTTCGCGAAGGCTATTCCGGCGACGATTTGCGTCACGACGCCCTGGCCGGTCTTACCGTAGCGATCGTGGCGCTGCCCTTGTCGCTCGCCTTGGCAATCGCGTCCGGCGCGACTCCCGACAAAGGTCTCACGACCGCCATCGTCGCCGGTTTTTTGATTTCCGCGTTCGGCGGCAGCCGGGTGCAGATCGGCGGGCCGACGGGCGCATTCGTCGTGGTCGTCTTCAATGTCATCGCGCAACATGGTTACGACGGATTACTCCTTGCAACCGGACTCGCCGGATTGATGTTGATGGCCGCAGGCTTCGCCCGCCTCGGCACTTGGGTGAAGTACATCCCCCAGCCGGTCGTCACCGGTTTCACCGCGGGCATCGCCCTCGTCATTTTTTCGAGCCAAGTCAGCGACCTCTTGGGGCTGACAATGACGGAGATCCCAGCGGACTTCGTGGAAAAGTGGCTCGCGTATTTTCGCGCCTTACCCACCTTCAGTCTTTCCGCCATCGGCGTGGCGGCAAGCGCGCTCGCCATCATCATCCTGTTGCGCCGCTATGCGCCGAAACAACCCGGGTTTCTGATCGCCGTCGCGTTGACCGCCTTGGCTGCGTGGCTGTTTTCGTTGGATGTCGCAACGATTGGCAGCCGCTTCGGCGAGTTACCCCGCACTTTGCCAATGCCCGAACTACCAGACGTCAGCTGGGCGGCAGTGAAGGCGGTGTTGCCGAGCGCATTCACGATCGCCTTCCTGGCAGGCGTCGAATCGTTGCTCTCTGCAGTGATCGCCGATGGCATGACCGGCCGGCGCCATCGCTCCAATGCCGAGCTCATCGGGCAAGGCATCGCCAATTTCTCCTCGACCTTGTTCGGCGGCTTGCCGGCCACAGGCGCGATTGCACGCACGGCCACCAACATCCGCGCCGGCGCACGCTCGCCGATGGCCGGCATGTTCCATGCGGTGTTCATCCTCATTTTCATGTTCGCGCTCGGGCCGTTGATTGCCTTGATACCGCTTGCGAGCTTGGCGGCGGTGCTCGTGATCGTCGCGTGGAATATGAGCGAGATCGATCACTTCATTCATCTGATGCGCGCCCCGACCGGCGATCGGGTCGTGCTGCTTCTCACGTTCGTACTCACCGTGTTGATCGATCTGACGGTGGCGATTGGCGTCGGCGTCGTACTGGCGGCGTTGATGTTCATGCACCGCATGGCCGAGGTGAGCGCGATTCACAATCGCATTTCGCTCGATGAAGACGCGGACGATGCTTCCGACACCACGGAACAACGCAGGCGACTGCCAAAGGGTGTCGAAGTGTATGAGCTACGCGGACCGTTGTTCTTTGGCGTGGCCGAACACCTGTTGGATCTACTGCAACGAACTGGTCCGGCACCAAAAATCTATGTACTGAACCTGAGCGATGTGCCGCTCGTAGATGCGACCGGCGCAAGTACGCTGCGCGATTTCATCGCTCGCTGCGCGCGCCGCCATATTCCGGTGTACATCGCAGGATTGAGCCGGAGCGTAAAAGCCACGCTACGCAGCATGCATGCCCTGCCGCCCACGGCCACTTTGTTCGATTCACTCGACGAAGCCATCGAACAAGCTGGCAAGGGAGCGGCGAGCCGCTAGTTGACGGCCGATCCTCTTCCCCGCCATGCGGGGGAGAGTTAGAGAGGGGGCTCTTCTGGGTGACCATTAACGGTTGACAGTCCGCCAGCCCTTTTGATCGCCGTTCACACGCCTACACGGTCGCGGCGCGCCTCGATCATCAAACGTGAGTCCCGAGAGAACGATCAACCGCCGGCCAGCTTCTTCTTCAACAACTCATTCACCTGCGCAGGGTTCGCCTTCCCGCCCGTGACTTTCATCACCTGACCGACGAAGAAGCCAAACAACTTGTCCTTGCCTGAACGGTAGTCCGCGAGTTGCTTTGGATTCGCGGTCATTACTTCGTCGATCACTTTTTCGATCGCGCCGGTATCGGTGATCTGCTTGAGTCCCTTCGCTTCGATGATCGCATCGGCGTCTTTATCGTCCGCCCACATTTGCTCGAATACTTCCTTGGCGATCTTGCCTGAGATTGTCTCATCGACGATCCGTGCAAGTAGCCCACCCAGGCGTGACGCATCGATGCGCGATTGGGTGATCTCAAGCCCTTCTTTATTCAATGCAGCCGTCAAATCTCCCATCACCCAGTTCGCAGCCAGCTTTTCGTGCCCTTTCAGCACGCCAACGACGGCTTCGTAGTAATCGCCCAATTCACGGCTCGCCGTAAGCACGCCTGCGTCGTATTCGGGTAAGCCGAAACGCTCGATGTAGCGCTGCGCTTTTTGATCCGGAAGTTCGGGTAGCGTCGCTCGCACCGTGCTGATGTAGTCGGCATCGAGCACCACCGGCAGCAAGTCAGGATCGGGGAAGTATCGATAGTCGTTCGCCTCTTCCTTCGAACGTAGCGCGCGCGTCTCGCCCTTATCAGGATCGAACAAGCGCGTCTCCTGCTGCACGGTGCCGCCGCCTTCGATGAGTTCGATCTGGCGGGCGACTTCGTAGTTGATGGCGCGTTCGATGAACCGAAACGAATTGAGGTTCTTGATCTCACAGCGCGTACCGAATTCTTTCTGCCCGACCGGCCGCACCGAGACGTTCGCATCGCAACGAAACGATCCTTCCTGCATGTTGCCGTCGCAGATCTCGAGATAGCGCACGAGCGTGTGCACCTTCTTCATATACGCAACCGCCTCTTTCGCCGAACGCATATCGGGTTCGGAGACGATTTCGAGCAATGGCGTACCGGCGCGATTCAGATCGATGCCCGATGCGCCGTGAAAATCCTCATGCAGCGATTTGCCCGCGTCCTCCTCCAAATGAGCGCGCGTGATACCAATCGTCTTGCGCGTGCCGTCTTCCAGCACGATGTCGAGCTGCCCCTTACCGACGATGGGCAATTCGTATTGGCTGATCTGATAACCCTTCGGCAGATCGGGATAGAAATAGTTTTTGCGCGCAAACACCGAACGTGCCGCGACGTGCGCATCACAGGCGAGTCCGAACTTCACGGCCATACGCACCGCTTCGGCATTCAACACCGGCAGCACGCCTGGATAGCCCAGATCGACGAGACTCGCCTGCGCGTTGGGCTCTGCGCCGAAAGCTGTAGAGGCGTTCGAAAAGATCTTGCTCTTCGTCGCCAGCTGCGCGTGGATTTCAAGACCGATGACGGTTTCCCCGTTCATTGTTCGAAACTCAGGGCTCGGGGCGT
>CAZIXV010000314.1:0-4642 GCA_964543105.1 uncultured Steroidobacteraceae bacterium | reverse complement strand
GCGAACAGGTCGAGATCGTCAACGCAGGCTTTCTGTATGGCAGCGATTCTCCGGCCGTGAATGAACCGCCGCCGCGGCTCGGTGAACACAATGAAGCCATTCTGAGTTCGCTCGGATTCAGCGCACAGGAGCGTCAGCAGCTCAATTCAGCTGGCAGCTGACCGCTCGCGGATAGGATTTGCTTAGAACGCGCCAGTGATGCGCGCATCAACGTCAGGGGGACACATGAAACGATATCTTCTCGTCGGCTCGCTGCTCGCGATGGGCATGACCACGGCGGCGCTCGCCGAACGTGAATCGAGTCCGGGCAAGTACAGCGGTTACTCCGAGGTCGTCTATGACGGTCATCAGATGACTTCGCAGTACGTCGCGGTTCGCGATGGCACGCGCCTTGCGATCGATATTTTTCGCCCGACACGCGGCGAGGCACTCGCAACGGAAAAGCTTCCGGTGCTATGGATGCACACTCCGTACAACCGTCGCCATTATCGCAACGGCCTCACCGCGGCGAACTATCCCGGTAAAGCGCTCGAACTGGTGAAGTACGGCTACGTCGTTGCCGTGGCGGATTTCCGCGGCCTGTATGCATCGTTCGGTCGCAACGCAGGATTCAATCGCGGCGAATGGCAGGATGAGTCGCGCATGGACGCCTACGACATTACCGAATGGCTCGCGAAACAACCTTGGAGCAATGGCAAAGTCGGCATGTGGGGCTGCTCGGCAACGGGCGGCAGCCAGATGCAGGCACTGACCACTGCCCCGCCCAGTCTCAAAGCGATCTTTCCCATGAGCTGCGAATGGGATGTCTACGGCTTCGTCGCGCCCGGTGGCATGACACCGCCGAAGGGTGCCCCGACGCAGATCATGCGCGGCGGTGCGCGCACCGCGCGCGATAAGCTCGCCGTTCCCGTCGATGGCGATGAAGATCGCACGCTGCTGAACGCCGCTTTGGCAGAACACGAAGACAATCTCGAAACGCCCGGCTATGTGCCGTTTCGCGACAGCACCTCGGCAGCGTTCAACAATCAATGGTGGCTGAAGAGCAGCCCGCATACGTATGCAGAGACGATCGCGAAATCCGGCATTGCCGTGTATGGCGCCGCCAACTGGGAAGAAGGCTCAATGGGCTACGGCGCTGCCTTCACCTTCGCGAACCTTGAGAATCCAAAAAAGCTGATCCTGGGCCCTGCGGGACATTGCGAATGGACCGCAGTCGAAGAGCAAACGGGGCTCAGCATCATCACCGAAGAGTTGCGCTTCTTCGATCATTGGTTGAAAGGCATCGACAACGGCGTCATGCGCGAACCCGCGGTGACCTACTACACCTACAACGCACCGCCTGATCGTGCATGGCAAAGCTCCAAGACTTGGCCGCTGCAAAACGAACGCCGCACCGACTTCCACTTGCATCCACAAACGCTGTCACGCGAAGGCGCTGCCACGGGCGAGCGTGCGGTAACGGTCGACTACAGCGTCGATGCGAAGAACTTCTGGGACAAGGGCATGGTGTTCATGACCGAGCCGCTCGAGCGCGACGTACAGGTCACCGGCCACAGCGTGCTCACGGTATGGGTGTCGAGTTCTGCGCGTGATGCCGATGTCATCGCACGGATCGACGATGTCGCGCCGGACGGCAGCGCAGAGTATCGCGGCGTCGAAGGTCGGCTGCGCGCTTCGTTACGCAAGGTTGAAAAGCCGCCTTACAACAATCTCGGCTTACCGTGGCATCCATTCTCGGAAGACTCCGTGCAGCCACTCAAGCCCGGCGAGCCGGTCGAGTTGAGCTTCGATTTGTATGCGACCTCATACGTTTTCAAAGCGGGCCATCGCATTCGCCTGACGCTGAGTTTCGCCGACCAACGCGCCACGCCGCGGGAGGCGACACCGCCGACGGTGAAAGTGCACTTCGGCGCCAAGACGCCCTCGCGCCTGACGCTTCCCATTGTGGACGCATCGGAAGGCAATGCTATTTGAGCGAATCTCTTGTACGCCCTCTGCCTGACGTTTGTGCGACAGGCAGAGGGCTGGAAGAGCTTCTTAGCGGCCCCGCAATCGGTTCACTTTGATAGGGAGGTTCCTGTGCCTGTCGGCACCGCCCGCTGTGTGAAGCGCTTCTCGCTTCATCAACGCCGCGGCCGATACGACGAAACCATCAACGTCTGAGCCACGATGCGCTGGCACAATCCGCGCCGTTATGACCGTGGTCCCCTCATCATGAGTTCTACCTCGTTCGCTCCGCTGGATACTCAACAGATCCGGATGGAGAACTTCATGCGCCTGTCGCGGCGGGGGATGTTGATCGCCGTTGGCATGCACGCCGTCTTTGCGGTCTTTGGCTGGTTTCTCGCGCCCATTCTTTTTTATCTGCAGATCGTCAGCATCGCCGCCTACGGCATTTGCTATCGCCTCTCATTACGCGGCCACAACAAAGTCATTCACGCGATCGTCCTCGCCGACTTGCTCGGTCACTCCACACTGGCCGGCTGGCTCGTCGGGATCGAAGCGGGCTTCCAGTATTACTCCTGGATTCTGCTGCCACTGACGTTTACGAACCGTGAATTCAGCCAGCGTGAGCGCCTGCATCGCGCCGTCGTGTTGTGCGCGATGTTCCTGTTCATCGAGTGGGCACTGCGTCACACCACACCGCTCGTCGCGGTCAGCGCGGCAGGACTCGAAGCGATGCGGTTTTTCAACATCTTGTGCTTTTTGACGGCCACAACCAGCGCTGCCTCGCAATTCACGCAAGCGGCCGAGAACGCTGAAGCGAAGCTACGGCGCGCCGCAGGTACCGACGCTCTGACGGGCTTGTTGAATCGCCGCCGCATGGCCGATCGCATGCGACAGGTCGCCAATGCGTTATCCGATCAGCGCCGCGCCGTGAGCGTCATGCTGCTCGACATCGACCATTTCAAAGCCATCAACGATCACTACGGACACGCCGCCGGTGATGAGGTTCTCGTACGCGTCGGCTACGTGCTGCAACATGCCGTCCGGCAGGACGATCTCGTCGCGCGCTGGGGTGGCGAAGAATTTCTCGTGTTACTGCCACATGCGACGCTCGCCGAGTCGTATGAAATCGCCGAACGGATTCGCCAGGAGATCGCGGGAATGCTGTTCGGAACGGATCAGGCCATTCGCGCCTCGGTCACCGTGGGAGTTGCGACCTGGCATGAACGCGAACGTTTGGATGCGACGATTCACCGCGCGGATATTTTGCTCTACGACGGTAAGCGTCGCGGTCGCAACTGCGTGGTCCTCGAGACCGGCGCCTTCGTAGCGCGTCATCAACTCGCCAGTTGATCGCTAACCGCTCGCTACTTCACGCTCCGCCGACGCCGCGCCGATCCACTGCTGCAGACAATCGGCCAGCCGCGCCCGCTCGATCGGCTTGGACAAGTAATCGTCCATACCGGCTGCAAAACACTCATCATCCGCGCCCTTCATTGCATGTGCGGTCAGCGCAACGATGGGAATGCGCGCGCGGCCGTTTTCGCGCGCACGAATCTGACGCGTCGCCTCGTAGCCGTCCATCACCGGCATCTGACAATCCATGAGAATGAGCGCGTAACGACCGCTCTCCCAAGCTTTGATGGCCGCTTCACCATCTTGCGCCGTGTCCACGCCATACCCCAGGTTCTCGAGCATGCGGCACGCGACTTTCTGATTGACCGCGTTGTCCTCGACGAGCAATACACGACGATTCTTCGCTTCCGCACGATGCGTGCGTAATGCATGGCGCGTCACGATGGGTAGCGTGCGTTCAGGAGAGGCATCAGCGGGCCGCGCCATCACGAGCGCCACACTGTCGAGCAGATCGCGCTGGCCGATCGGCTTGAGCAGGTAGCCCGCAAAGCCGATCTCTGCAAACAAATGGCCGTCGCCGCGCTGTCCTGAGGAGGTCAAGAGGATCAACCGTGTCGAGCGCAAGGTTGCATCGGCCAAGATCTGTTTGCCGAGTTCGGCGCCGTCCATCTCCGGCATGTGATAGTCGAGCAGCGCGACGCTATACGGCGCATCGTTCGCCGCTTCACGCAGTGCGCACAGCGCCTCGCGCCCCGATGCCACGGCATGCGCATCGACGCCGGCGATGGCAAGCTGACCGAGCAACACCTTGCGATTGGTGGCGTTGTCATCGACGACGAGTACGCGCAGGCCTTTCAAGACGCGTGACGGCGGCGGCGCGATTACCGATGTACTGGAAGCGCCGAAGCGCGCCGTAAACCAGAACATGGAGCCGACACCCACCTCGCTCTCGACGCCGCATTCTCCGCCCATGAGTTCGACGAGCCGCCGTGCGATCGACAAGCCCAAGCCGGTTCCGCCGTACAGCCGTGTCGTCGATGCATCGACCTGCGTGAAGGGCTGAAACAGATGGCGGATGCGCTCTGCGGGGATACCAATGCCCGTATCGCGCACTTCACAGCGGATCTGCGTACCCGTCGCGTCCGCCGTCACGACGCGGCATTCGATCGTCACCTCGCCCTTCTGCGTGAACTTCACGGCATTGCCGCCGAGGTTCAGCAGGATCTGGCGCAAGCGGCCCGCGTCGCCGCGCACGAGAGATGGCAGCTCCGGCGCAATCAGCGCGACGACTTCGTCGCCCTTCGCGTCGGATTGAATCGACAGCAAGCGAGCGACGTCC
>CAZIXV010000313.1:0-4681 GCA_964543105.1 uncultured Steroidobacteraceae bacterium | reverse complement strand
CATCAAGTAATACGTCCTGCATGTGCTGCTCTCGGGCGCGGTCCAAAAAATAGAGCATCAAACGTCGGCCGACGCCACCGGAGCGCAGGTCGCTGCGCACGCAGATGTTGAGGATGTGCGCCTCGCCCGCGCCGAACGACATGATCCCGTAACCCGCGACTTCGCCTGCCGCTTCGACCACACGACAGAAATAGCCGACACGCACGCAGTCGCGAAACACGCCCTCGCTCCAGGGAAACGGATACGAGGCGCGTTCGACAGCGGCCACCGCCGGGACGTCGATGAGGCTCATGGGCCTGAAGCGGACGTTCCGAAAAATCCTTGCAGAATCGAGTTCGGCGCTCACGCGGTTGCGCCTCCTAACCGCTCATAGGTTTGCATCGCCATGACGAGATCGGACCAGCTCTTGCGCTTTTCGGCCGGGCTGCGCAGCAAATACGCAGGGTGATACGTGACGATCATGGGTCGCGGCTGCCCCGAAGGATGCACTGGGGGCAAATGGTGCAGATTCCCGCGCAATTTACCAATCGGGGTATCCGTACCCAGGAGCGTTTGCGCCGCGACCCGGCCGACGCACAGGATCAGGCGCGGATTGATGAGTTCGATCTGTCGGTACAAATAGGGAAGACATTCGCGCGCTTCTTCGGGCCGGGGGTCGCGATTGCCGGGGGGGCGCGATTTGAGGATGTTCGCGATATACACCTGCTCGCGCGACAGTCCCATCGCTTTGAGCATGGCATTCAGCAATTGGCCGGCGCGCCCGACGAAGGGCTCGCCCTGACGATCCTCATCGATGCCCGGCGCCTCGCCGATGACGAGCCAGCTCGCCTGACGATTGCCGACACCGAAGACCGCTTGCGTGCGGGTTTTGTGGAGGTCGCAGCGCTGGCAATGGCGCACGGCTTGTTCGAGCGCGTTCCAGTCGAGTCCTGCGGCGTGGTCCACGCCCACTTCACGCGGCGCATCGATCACCGGCCGACGCGACACCACCTTGGGCTCAGGGCGCACGATGGTCGGCAGCGGGGCTGGTTCTGGCGCCACGGGGGGCGCTTCGATCAAATCGGTCGTCGCCGCTTCGCGCACGAGATCGCGGCGTTCCCAGACATCGATGTCGAGCGCGCGAAGATAGGCAAGTCGGCGTGAATCCATAACGAAGTTCGAAGCAAACGGTAGTTCAAGACACTGGCGTCGGCGTCTGGCGCTTACGCAGCTTGCGCACGAACCAATATACCGGCGCGTACAGCGCGTAAAGCCCGAATAAAGCGAACAACGACACCGGTGCGAGCGAGATGAGAATGTAGATGAGCGGAATCAGCAGCGCATAGACCCACGGAATGCGCCCGCGCATGTTCAGCTCTTTGCCAGCCCAATAGGAGAATTTGCTGACCATCAACGCGCCGGAAACGACCGAGACGATGAAGGCGAGCGCAAGCCCGGCAAGCCCCGCGAGATCGACCTCGCTGGCCAACCAGATGAAACCCGCCACCGTGCCCGCCGCGGAGGGGCTGGGCAACCCTTCGAAGTAACGCTTATCGACCAGCGCCGCGCGGCTGTTGAATCGTGCCAGCCGCAGGCCGGCTGCAACGACATAGAAGAACGCGGCGATCCAGCCGAAACGCCCCCAAAGATCACCGTATTCCGCGATCCGCGCGACGCCCCACTGATACACGAGGATCGCCGGCGCCAGACCGAAGGCGACCATGTCGCAAAGACTGTCGTACTCCTTGCCGAAATCGCTTTGCGTATTCGTCCAGCGAGCGACTCGGCCATCGAGTCCATCAAAGACCATCGCCACGAAGACACCGATGCCGGCGCGCGCAAAGTTGCCGTCGATCGCAGCGACGATCGCGTAAAAACCACCAAACAACGTGCCCGTGGTGAGCAGATTCGGCAGCCAGTACACCCCGCGTCCAGGTTTATTGGCTTCAGGCCCGGTGAGATCGGAGTCCTCGGTCATTCGTTGCGCCCTGTTTCTTAACCGTTGTCTCGTAGGAAAGCGACGCTAAAACAATCGTCACTGAGAATTCGAGTTCCGCTCAGAGCTGTGACATCCGGCAGACGCGACTCGACATCATAGGTGTCAGCCAATAACACGCACAACCGGCGCCAGACGTTTCAACTGCGGTCATCTGGTCGCGATCGAATGCGATCGGTAGCGTTGAAATGGACCCGCGGAGCAATAAAGTGGCCACTCGCGTGGCCACGCCTTCGAGAGATGCGGACGACCCCACCCTCGATGTGACGCATGTCGCTGCATCGATGTGCTCTGCGGCTCAGGATTCGCCCGTTATGTTTGATCGCACCCCCTACATTCTTTACGCGCTGCTGTGCTGTTGCGTGTTCGGCTTCGCCTCGAGCGCCGGGGCGGCGCGCCAGCAGGATCCAGAACTCGGCCGGCTGCTACAGCAAGCACTTGAAGCAGAGAATTGCTTTGAAGACAAATTCGATCAGCAGGTTTGGCAGGCAGCGATGGAGCCGCAGCTCGCGCGCATCGTGAAGCACGACGCCGAGCGTGCGGAGATCCTCTACCACGTGCACTGCGAAGCGCGGCGTTTGAATCTGCCACCGGGATTGGTGATGGCCGTGATCGATGTGGAAAGCCGCTTTGATCGATGGGCGGTTTCGCACGCGGGGGCCGTGGGGCTGATGCAGATCATGCCGTTCTGGCCGCGCGAACTCGGTATGACGAACGATGAACTCGTGCGCATCCCACAAAACATCCGGATGGGCTGCACGATTCTGCGGTTCTATCTCGATCGCGAAAAAGGCGACTACACGAGAGCACTCGCCCGCTACAACGGCAGCCTGGGCCGACGCACTTACTCGGATCTCGTGCTGAGCCGGCTCGCCAAGCGGTGGCAGTACGACTGAGGTGCTCGGGGCTCGGGCGTCACTACCGAGTCGTGAACTCTGCTGGCAGATTAGATAACGCATCGAGCGGCATCTGTTCGACATCGACGCGAGTGACTTTCGCGGACGGCGGGCCGCGATGCAGCCACTCGATGAGTTCATGGGTCGCCGCCGGCGTACCAACGATCAACACTTCCACGCGTCCATCCGCAAGATTTTTGGCGTAGCCAGCAACGCCGAGTTCATTCGCACGCTGGCGCGTCGAGGCGCGAAAGAACACGCCCTGCACCACGCCCGACACCAGACAACGACGCGCGATCAGCGAAGACATTCGTGGCTGCGAACCATCAGCGAGTCGCGTCCGGCGTGATCGATGCCGAACGTGCAGCGCCTAACGCTTCGGCGGCCTTGCCTCTCGCGGCAACAGCATTACGACGTGCATCGCGATAGTTGCGGCGGTGCAGATCCGCTTCGGCACGTTCCATGTACGTGCGCGCTTCGATGAGTGGTTGCGGGGCGCTGCGTTCGGCGCCGGCATCGTGAGCGGCGCGAATGGCTTGTCGCGCATCGCTCATCTCTTGCACGGGCGCGCCGGCACACGCCGTCAACACACCGCACACCAGTACGGCAAATGCTTTGCGCAATGAACGACTCGATATGAGTGGCGACATGAGATTCCGCTCGACCGTAGCAATGCGCCCCTACACCGTCAAGGCAAGCGCTACTACAATGCGCGCGCAATTCGGGCGCACGATCGTTGCGTTCCTCCCACATCTCGGACTCGCATCACCGCCGCTGTCATCAAGTTCTGGAGTTTGCGCGCGTGGCTGAAATTTTGGTTTTGTTTTATTCCCGCAAAGGCAGCACTGCAGAGCTTGCGCGACACATCTGTCGAGGGATCGAGTCGATCCCCTCTGCACAGGCTCGTTTGCGCACCGTACCGCCGGTGACGACGGTCGTCGCGCCACCGCAAGCGGCCATTCCGGGCGATGGTCCGCCCTACGCCACGAGTCAGGATTTGAGTGAATGTGATGGACTGATACTCGGCAGCCCAACCCGCTTCGGCAACATGGCTGCGCCGCTCAAACATTTCATCGACGGCACGAGTTCGCTGTGGTTGAGCGGCGCGATGGCGAACAAGCCAGCGGCCGTGTTCACCTCGACACAAACCATGCATGGCGGACAGGAATCCACTTTGCTGACGATGATGTTGCCGCTGTTGCATCACGGGATGTACATCGTCGGCCTGCCCTACACCGAACCGGCGCTCACCCACACGAAGGGCGGCGGCTCACCTTATGGCGCAAGCCACGTGGCTGGGGAGGCAACGCACCCGCAACTCTCCGAAGACGAACGCACACTCGCACAGCTTCTCGGCAAGCGCGTCGCGGAACTCGCGGTCAAGCTCGCGACCTCGCGCCGCTAACGCACTCCATGTCGAACACCACAAAACTCGGTACCGTCTGTGTGGCGTTGTCATTTGCGTTGATTGCCGTCGTCGTCGCATGGCAACTCACTCAAAGTTTGAGCGCGACACGCGTGCTTGCAGCGGTCGTACTTACCTGCCCGTTATGGGCGCCCTTGCGAGGTTTGCTACGTCACTCACGCAAAACCTACGCCGCTGCGACTCTGTGCGTGATTCCGTACTTCATCCTGGGTGTCACCGAAGCCGTCGCCAATCCCGAACGTAGAGTCTGGGCAGGCGCTTGCCTGGCTCTGGCGCTGTTGTTGTTCGTCGCGCTCATTCTTTATTTGCGTTCGACGAACCCGGCCAGACGTTGACTGTTGACTGTTGACGGTCAGACAAAGACGCCCTTCCGACTGTCAACTG
>CAZIXV010000312.1:0-4700 GCA_964543105.1 uncultured Steroidobacteraceae bacterium | reverse complement strand
TCGCGGGCTTCTGCAGCACTTTCGAGTACGCGCTCGGCGTTACCTGCGACATCGCCGACGAACAGGTTCAGTTGAGCGAGGGCGATACGAAGAGTGGTCATCTGACTGCGGGGCTAACGGCGCGGGGCGTGCGACTCGGGCCAGAGCATACTGCCTCTCGACGCAAACGCGCGAAAGGCAGTTTTTCAAGCATCTTGTCGCGGGATTATTTCCTGCGCGGCGCCGACTTTTTGCTCGCGGCCTTTTTCACAGACGACTTCTTTGCGGGCGCTTTCTTTGCGGGTCCCTTCTTGGCGGGCGCCTTTTTTGCCGGAGCTTTCTTGACCGGGCCTTTCTTTGCCGGACCCTTCTTTGCCGGACCCTTCTTTGCCGGACCCTTTTGGGCTGGTGCTTTCTTCGCTGGAGCCTTTTTCACGGGAGCCTTCTTACTTGGCGCTTTCTTGGCGGGAGATTTCGCCGCAACTTTCTTGGCTGGCGCCGTTGCGCGTTTTGCAGCGACTTTCGAAGCCGGCTTGGAAACAACAGCCGTCTTCCTGCCCGCGCCCCGAGCCCCACGCCCCGTGCCCTGCTTCGCCAACTGCTCCGCAATCGCCGAGCCGAGATCGGCCGGGCTTTTCACGGTGCGCACACCGGCGCGCTCGAGCGCTTCGAACTTGTCGTCGGCCGAACCCTTGCCACCGGAAATCACGGCACCTGCGTGGCCCATGCGCTTGCCCGGAGGCGCGGTCACACCGGCGATATACGCCACGACCGGCTTGGTGACGTGATCGCGAATGAACTCAGCGCCCGCTTCTTCATCGCTACCGCCGATTTCACCCACCATGATGATGCCTTCGGTCTGCGGATCTTCTTCGAAGCGCGCGAGCACATCGATGAAGTTCATGCCGCGCACCGGATCGCCACCAATACCCACGCAGGTGCTTTGACCGAGGCCTGCATTCGTCGTTTGGAACACGGCTTCATACGTCAGCGTACCCGAGCGCGACACGATGCCGATCTTGCCGGGCTTGTGAATGAATCCCGGCATGATGCCGATCTTGCAGGCACCTGGCGTGATGATGCCGGGGCAGTTCGGCCCGATGAGCAAGCTGCCGTAGCTTTCGAGCGAAGCCTTCACGCGCACCATGTCATTCACTGGAATGCCTTCGGTGATACACACGATCAATTCGATACCGGCATCCGCCGCTTCGAGAATGGCATCGGCTGCAAAGGGCGCCGGCACATAAATCATGCTGACGGTCGCGCCGGTTTCGCGCACGGCTTCGCGCGCCGTATTGAATACTGGCTTGCCGAGGTGCTTTTCGCCGCCGCGGCCGGGCGTCACGCCGCCCACCAACTTCGTGCCGTATTTCAGGCACTGCTCGGAATGAAACGTCCCTTGCTTGCCGGTGAAGCCTTGGCAAATGACGCGCGTGTTCTTGTCGACGAGGATGCTCATAAGGATAGCGACTGGCGGTTAGCGGTTAGCGATGGGTCGGAATGGAAGTAGCGAAGCAATGTCACTGCTTGGCTGCCGCGACGACCTTCGTTGCCGCGTCGGTGAGGTCGGTGGCAGGAATGATGGCAAGGCCGCTGTCCTTGAGCAGCTTGCGACCTTGCGGCGCGTTCGTTCCCTCGATGCGCACGATCACCGGCACTTCCACGCCGACGTCTTTGACCGCGTGGATGATGCCTTCAGCGATCATGTCGCAGCGAACAATGCCGCCGAAGATGTTGACGAGAATCGCCTTGACGTTCGGATTGGAGAGAATGAGCTTGAACGCCACGGTAACGCGCTCGCGTGTTGCGCCACCGCCGACATCGAGAAAGTTCGCAGGCGCGCCGCCGTGGAGCTTGATGATGTCCATCGTTGCCATGGCAAGGCCGGCGCCGTTGACCATGCACGCGATATCGCCGTCGAGAGAGACGTAATTGAGTTCGTGCTTCGCAGCTTCGAGCTCCATCGCGTCTTCTTGCGACTCATCACGCCATTCGGCGAGCTCGCTTTGGCGAAAGAGCGCGTTGTCTTCGATGTTGATCTTGGCGTCGAGCGCAACGAGCTTGCCTTTGTCAGTAACGATCAACGGATTGACTTCGACGAGGGCTGCATCCTTCTCGAGATACAAGCGGTACAGCGCTTGCGCGATCGACGTGAATTGCTTGATCTGGTCGCCTTCGAGCCCCAGGCCGAACGCCAGCGCGCGGCATTGCGACGGCTGCAGGCCCGCAGCGGGATGAACATTGACCTGGATGATTTTTTCGGGCGTATGCGCGGCGACTTCTTCGATGTCCATGCCGCCGGCGGCAGAGGCGACAAATGCGATGTGGCCTTTGTCGCGATTCAGCACGAGGCTCAGATACAGCTCGCGCTCGATCTTCGAGCCCTCTTCGACGAAAACCTGGTGAATCGGCAAGCCTTCAGCACCGGTTTGGTGCGTGACGAGGCGTTGACCGAACATGCCTTCCGCCGCTTTGGCCGCGGCTTCCGGTGAATCGACGAGCTTGACGCCGCCTGCTTTGCCGCGGCCGCCTGCGTGAACCTGCGCTTTGACGACCCACTTCGAACCGCCAATCCGCTGCGCCGCTGCTGCCGCTTCTTCCGGAGTGGAGGCGACGTGACCAATCGGAACTGGAATCCCGTAGCGGGCGAACAACTGCTTGGATTGGTATTCGTGCAGATTCATCGGGTAGCAACTCGTTGGGCGTAACAACCGAAAAGAGGCCGCGTATTCTGGAGTAATTCCCCTGCGATGCAAAGAAGAACCGGGTCATTCGCCTAAAATCAATACACTCATCAATACGCTGCGAAATTGGTAACGTGGCTGGCGCATGCCGACATTACTAGAAGAATCCACTGCCTCCTCGGCCTCGTCGCACCTTGCGTGGCGCGTCGTCACATTGGTGAACGTATTTCGCCTGCTCGTGCCGATATTGCTCGTGGTCCTGTTCACCGCAGTGTCGCCGAGCCCTGTTGGCGAAGTCGCTCCGTCCACATTCCTCGGCGCGTTGCTGGCCTATTTCCTGTTTGCGCTCGGCATGATTGCGAGCATCAAGAAACGCTGGCCGCATATCGCAACTCAGACGGCGGTCAGTGTCGGCGTCGATATTCTCGTCATCACGCTACTGACTTATGCAAGCGGCGGCATGAATAGCGGGCTTGCCGCGATGCTCGTATTGCCGGTGGGCGCAGCAAGTTTCGTCGTTCACCAACGCTTGGCGCTGAGCTTTGCGGCCGTCGGCACGCTTGCATTGCTGCTCCAACAAGTCATGACATTTCTTGGCGGCCGCGGCGATACCGCAGATTTCGCGGCCGCTGGCATCGTCGGCGCACTCATGTTCGTCGTGTCTTTGGGCGTCTCGCCGCTTGCGCGCAGCCTGCAAGAAAGCGAAGAGCGCGTGCGGCAACGGGAAATCGATGTCGCAAACCTCGCCCAACTCAATCAATTCATCGTCCAGCATCTGCGCGAAAGCATCTTGGTCGTCGACGAGAACGATTCGATCCGACTCATCAACGAATCCGCCGCGAAGCTTTTGAAAGGCGAGCCCGTTGCAGCGGGAACACCGCTCGGCGAAGTCTCACCGCGGCTGCTTTATCTACTGGAAACCTGGCGCCTGAACTCGTACGACTGGCAAGTGAGCACACTCTCGCTCGTTTCCTCCGATGGTGGCTCGCTAGTGCAGCCGCATTTCATCGCGCTCGAGCGCGCGCGCCGCGGTCGCCCAACACTCATCTTCTTGGAAGACACCACTTTGATCGCCGAACGCGTGCAGCAAACCAAGCTCGCCGCGCTAGGCCGATTGAGCGCAAGCATTGCGCATGAGATTCGCAATCCCGTCGGCGCGATGAGCCACGCCGCCCAATTGCTCGCAGAAGCGCCTTCGCTCTCGCCGCAGGAGCAGCGCTTGACCTCGATCATTCGCACCAACGGCGAGCGCGTCAGCACCATCATAGACAATGTGCTGCAGTTGTCGCGCCGTGATTCGCGCCGGCCCGAGCGCATCGAAATCAACGCATGGCTGCATGAATTCTTGAGCGAATTTCGCCCGACCGCACAAATCAGCGAACACGAATTGCACTTCGATCCCGGCAGCGACGAAGTGGACGTTCGTGTCGATCCGACACACCTGCACCAGCTGCTCTGGAACCTCTGCGAAAATGCCTTGAAATACGGCCGCACGCCGTCTCATACGGAAGCAATCGAAATTCGCACCGGTCGGTTACCCGGCAGCGATCGCCCCTTCCTCGAAGTTCTCGATCGCGGCCCTGGCATCGAGCGAGCCGACGCTGAGCGCATCTTCGAACCCTTCTTCAGTTCAGGTGAAAAAGACGGCGGTACGGGCCTGGGGTTGTTCATCGCGCGTGAACTTGCACAAACGAATCGCGCCGTTCTCGTCTACGAACCACGCGCCGGCGGCGGCTCGATTTTCCGCATCGTCTTCGCCGATCCGCAGCGCTGGGAGTAAGTTGTGCGACATCCGAGCGGCCCATAGACTACCGGCCGGTAGCGGTTGGGCGGGGTCGCCTGAACTTACCGAAGGACTCCCGTTCACCCTGTCGAAGGGCGTCCAGCTTCACCGTTCGCCCTGAGCCTGTCGAAGGACTCTTATGCTTCGACAAGCTCAGCACGAACGGCGTCTGTGCTGTTCCGTTCGCCCTGAACCTGTCGAAGGGCAGTTAAGGATTCGGCGCGCTCAGGAGGAACGGCGTCTGTGGTGGGGCG
>CAZIXV010000311.1:0-4701 GCA_964543105.1 uncultured Steroidobacteraceae bacterium | reverse complement strand
ATGATCCGCGTCTGCGTGAACTCTTCGAGGCCTTCCTGACCCATCTCGCGACCGAAGCCCGATTGTTTGGCGCCGCCGAAGGGACCTTCTTGGGGCACTTCCAAATGCTTGTTGACCCACACCGTGCCCGCGGCGAATTGTTGCGCCACTTCGAACGCTCGTTCCGGATCGGATGACCACACCGAACCGCCGAGGCCGTATTCGGTGCTGTTCACGCGCTCGATCACTTCATCCACGTCGGTGTATTTCAAGATCGGCAATACCGGACCGAACTGCTCCTCACGCACCAGTCGCGCATCGTCGGGAATATCGCGCACGATCGTCGGTTCGATGAAATAGCCGTCGCGTTCCAGCGCCTTGCCGCCGGCGATGATCTTGCCGTTCGCACGGGCGTCTTCCAAGAATTCTTTCACCTTCTCGAACTGCATCTTGTTTTGCACTGGCCCCATCGTCACGCCTTCATCGAGGCCGTTGCCGATGACGACTTTCTTGGCGATAGCCGCCAGCGCATCACACATCTGCTCGTACTGCGATTCGTGCACATAGACACGCTTGATTGCGATACATACCTGCCCGGCGTTGTACATCGCCGCGGCAAAGATGCGCGGTGCGATCTCTTCGATTTTCGCATCGGGCAACACGACGGCCGCATCATTGCCGCCAAGTTCGAGCGTCAAACGCTTCACGCCTTCGGCGACGCTTTGCATGACTTTCTTGCCCGTTGCCGTAGATCCCGTGAAGGTGACCTTTGCGACGTCCGGATGCGTCGTCAGCGCTGCACCTAAATCGTTTTGATCGACGATCACATTGAGTACGCCCGGCGGCAGAATCGCGGCACAGAGTTCGCCGAACAACAGGGAGGTGAGCGGCGTCGTCGGCGCCGGCTTCAAGACGACCGTGTTACCCGCGAGCAGCGCGGGCGGCACTTTGTTCATCGTGAGCGTCATCGGAAAATTCCACGCGGTGATGGCAGCCACGACGCCCAGCGGCGCTTGCTGGCGCACGACTTTTTCTTTCTCGTTTTCTTTGAGCACCCGGGTTGGCAGATCGAGCGCTGCGTAGCGGCGGATCGAGGCAACTGCACCCTTCATCTCACGTTGCGCCACCGCGAGCGGCTTGCCTTGCTCCTGAGTCAGCCAACGCGCGAATTCTTCGCTACGGGCTTCGAGGGCATCTGCAATCTTGAGCAGATACTGTCGGCGTTCACTGATTGGCGTGCGTGACCACTTACCGAAGGCGCTTTTCGCGGCGGCAATCGCTTCTTCCAGTTGGTTCTCGTCGGCGCGCGCACAGCTCGTCAACACCGCGCCCGTCGCTGGATTGACGACATCGAGTCGGCTGGCACCCGGCACGAGTTGGCCATTGATGACGAGATCGAAGCTCGGCGCCGTGGATTCGACAGCCTGCGGGTGCGCACTCATCGGTTTCTCCTAAAAGCGAAGCGGATACTGAAGGAGCGAAAGTGTGCCACGACGATTCGTCGCATGGCATCGGTGTTTATGTGTGCTGCCCTGCGGACGCGTCGCGACAACGTGCCAACAGCGTCAGCAAGCGCACAGCTCGCTCGTGTTTCTTTGCGGAAGATCGCCGCCAGCTCGTTATAGTTGACCCAGAAACAAAAACATCAAGGGAGTTCGCGTGCTTTACCCTCATCTGCGCCGAGCGAACCGTGGGCTGCTCGTGCTCGTCATGTTCGGGATTTTCTTTGGAGGTTCGATGAATATCGCGAGCGCGCAAACGGACACCTTCTCACCGCGACTCACCACCCCGCGCTTGGCGCCGCTGCCGCCCGAAGGACGAACCGCAGCACAACAGGCGATGCTTGCAAGCCGCGCCGACTACAACATCTATAAAACACTCGCGCATCATCCCGACCTTTACGCACGCTGGAGTCCGCTCGGCCAATTTCTTCTGAATGGTTCGAGCTTGCCGGTACGCGAGCGCGAGATCGTCATGCTGCGCATGGGCTGGCTATGCCAATCCGAATACGAATGGGCGCAACATGCGCGCATCGCCAAAGCCAGCGCCGGCATGACCGATACAGAAGTGCAGCGCATTGCCGCAGGCCCCGATGCGACCGGTTGGTCGGACTTCGAGCGCACGCTGCTGCGCATGGTCGATGAACTGCGTTATGAGACGCAGATTTCTGCACCAACGTGGCAAGCGCTCGAGTCGAAATACTCGGATCAACAGATCATGGAAGTGCTGTTTACGGCTGCGCAATACCAACTCGTCTCGATGGCGTTGAATAGCCTCGGTGTGCAGCTCGATCCCGAGTTGAGCGATCGCTTACCGCGTCACCTGCCGTTACCGAAGATGGCAACGCGTCCGACCACGCCGCGACTGACGACACCGCGGATCACGCCGCTGACACTCGAGGCGATGACGCCGGCACAACGCGAGTTGGTGCAACCGCAATTGCGCGACGGCAAGCTGGCGAATCTCTACGCGACGCTCGCCAACCATCCGCAGCTTTACGCGCCACGCTTGCGCTTCGGCCGCTACTTGCAACGCGAATCGTTGCTGTCGCCGTCGACTCGCGAACTGTTGATTCTGCGTACCGCATGGCTGATCCGCTCACCTTATGAGTGGGCGCATCATGTCGAGGCCGCGCGATCGGCGGGATTCTCGAACGCCGAGATCCGTGGTATTGCGGAAGGCCCGAACGCGAGCGGCTGGAGCGAGAAGGAGCGCGCCTTACTGCAAGCAGCCGATGACCTGCGCCGCGAAGCATTCATCACGAATTCGACTTGGAAAACGCTCGAGCAGCACTACGACGCAAAGCAGCTCGTCGAGATCATCTACACCGTCGGCGGCTATGCCATGACGGGTCTGGCGATCAACAGTTTTGGTCTTCAAGTCGAGCCTGAGTATGAACACCATCGCATGCCGTAGTCGCCGCCGCACGCGCGTGCTCGGCCGGCTCAGCATCGGCGCGAGCGTGTTGCTCATGGCATCCAGCGCAATCGCGCAGCACGGCATGCGCACTGGCGAATGGCATAGCTGGGGCGGCGATCTTGGCTCCACGCGTTATTCATCGCTGCATGACATCGACGCGACGAATGCGAAAAAGCTCACCATCGCGTGGCGCTGGTCTTCGTTACCGGTCAAAAACGGCGCGCCCGATGTGAACTATCAACAAACGCCGATCATGGTCGACGGCGTCTTGTATGTGAGCACCGGCGTGCATCAAGCGGCCGCCATTGATCCAGCGAGCGGCAAGACGTTGTGGGTGTTCACGCCTGAGCCGGAAGATCTAGCTACTGGACGTCCGGGCAATCCAAGCGGACGCGGGCTTGCGTATTGGAGCGACGGCAAACACAAACGTCTGTTCCGCAACACGCTCGATGGTCGACTGATTTCCATCGATGCGAAAACCGGCAAGGCCGATCTCGGCTTCGGCAAGAACGGTGCGATCTACTTAAAAGACGGTTTGACCGATCGCAACATACCGGTGCTCGGATCGACCTCACCGCCGCTCGTGGTCGGCGATGTCGTGATCGCGCAAACGATTCCGGAAGTGTATGCACCGAATAAGGAAGCCACGCCAGGCCATATCCGCGGTTACGACGTGCGCACCGGCGCGCTCAAATGGACATTTCACACCATCCCGCAGGCCGGCGAATTTGGCGTCGACACCTGGGAGAACGATTCGTGGCGCTACAACGGCAACACGGGCGTGTGGACGATGATGAGCGCCGACCCCGAACTCGGTTACGTCTACCTGCCGGTCGAAACACCGTCGCACGATTTCTATGGCGGACATCGTCTAGGCGATAACTTGTTCGCCGAAAGCCTCGTGTGTCTCGATGCGAAAACCGGCAAGCGCGTGTGGCATTACCAGATCGTGCGACACGGCGTATGGGACTACGACCTGCCGGCTGCACCGATTCTCGGCGACCTCATTGTCGACGGTAAGCGCATCAAAACAGTCACGGTGCTCACGAAGCAATCGATGTCGTTCGTCTTCAACCGTGTGACGGGCGAGCCCGTGTGGCCGATTGAAGATCGCCCCGTGCCCCCATCCGACGTACCCGGTGAACGCCTCTCGCCCACTCAGCCCTTCCCGACAAAACCTGCGCCATACGAAAAGCTCGGCTATCACGAAGAGGAGTTGATCGATTTCACGCCGGCGCTGCGCAAGGAAGCACTCGAGATTGCATCGAAGTACGTACGCGGCCCGATGTACACGCCCACTTCGCGCGTCATGCCGGGTGGAACGCAAGGCACTTGGGTGCAGCCAGGTTATGGCGGCGGCTCGAACTGGAACGGTGCCGCGTTCGATCCCGACACCGGGCTCATGTTCGTACCGACGAAGAATCAGCCGATGATTGCATCGCTCACGCCGGCCGATCCGAAACTCACGAACTACGACTACGTGCGCGCACCGACGCTCACCGTGCAAGGCCCGCGCGGTCTGCCGATCGTGCGTCCGCCGTGGAGCAAGATCACGGCAACGAACATGAATACCGGTGAGCACCTGTGGTGGCGTGCCATCGGGCCGGCGCCCGAGAGCGTGCGCAATCATCCAGATCTGCAGGGTCTCGGACTGGATTTCGACAGCATGGGTTACACCTCGATTCGGCCGAGCCCGCTCGTCACGAAAACATTGCTGTTCCTGGGCGACAGCGGCGCATTGAGCGGCGATCCCGGCGGCAACATGCTGCGCGCGTACGCCAAATCCACCGGCGCTGTTGTCGC
>CAZIXV010000310.1:2481-4702 GCA_964543105.1 uncultured Steroidobacteraceae bacterium | reverse complement strand
GCGCCCAGCGGACAGATGATGATCGCGCCCGGGACTCGGAAGGCGCGCTCGAGGTCGGGCTTCGTGTAACGCAACACGAGTACACCGATGCACACCGTCGCAAACGCCAGCAGCGTGCCCATCGACACCAGATCACCGAGCACGCCAATCGGCAGTAATCCCGCGAGAATCATCGCGATGCCGCCCACGAATGCAGTGCCCAGATGCGGTGTGCGATAGACGGGGTGCACGCGACCGAACATCTTGCCGATCAGACCATCCTTGGACATGGCGTAGAAGATGCGCGCTTGCGCCATCGTCATGACGAGTATCACCGAGCTCAACCCGGCAACCGCACCGATTTCAACGAAGGTCTTGAGCCAGAGCAGATCGGGATAAGCCTCAAGAGCAGTGGCGACGGGCTTCGGCGTACCGAGTTGCTCATACGGCAGCATGCCCGTCAGTACGGCGCACACGGCGATGTAGAGCGCCGTACATACGACGAGCGAACCCAAGATGCCGATCGGCATGCTTCGCTGCGGGTCCTTGGTTTCCTGCGCGGCAGTCGAGATGGCATCGAAGCCGATGTATGCGAAGAAGACGATCGAGGCGGCGCGCACGACGCCTTGCCAGCCATATCGACCTTCTTCATCGGTCGGCGGAATGAACGGCTCCCAGTTCGCTGCATCGACGTACTGCAATGAAAAGCCGATGAACATCAGGATCACGACCAGTTTGATCGCGACGATGATGTTGTTGGCGAAGGCGGATTGAGTAATGCCGCGATAGCACAGCCAGGCGACGGCCGCGACGATGGCGATGGCGGGCAGATTGACGATGGCGCCGGTGTGCGTCAGTCGATGATCGGCATAGGTAAGCGGCGCAGATGCCAGCGCTTCGGGAATCGCGAGATCCACGCCAACGTAACTGCTGATCGAACCGAGAAGGCCGTTCAAATAGCCCGACCAGCCGACCGCGACCGTGGCGACGGCAAACAAATACTCGAGAATTAGATTCCAGCCGATGAACCAGGCGACGATTTCTCCGAGCGTCGCATACGAATACGAATAGGCACTGCCGGACACGGGCAGGAGCGAGGCGAACTCCGCGTAGCACAACCCCGCCAAGGCGCACGCGAAACCCGCGATGACGAAGCTCAGCGTGACGGCGGGGCCGGCGTGATTCGCCGCCGCCTGGCCGGTGAGCACGAAAATCCCCGCGCCGATGATCGCTCCGATGCCGAGCAGTACGAGCTGCGGCGCCGTCAACACCCGTCGGAACGTTGCCTCGCCTTCGAGTGTGCCTTCGACGGGTTCGCCCGCATCGACGCGCGGCGAGGGGGCAATTGGCTTCGTGCGAAACAGGTTCACTTTGTGTTTCCTTCTTTTCGTAAACGCTGAGAAGAAACGTCGCTGCGGCGGCAGCTTAGCCAGTTAGCGGTCGCAAATCCTCTGGTACGTGCGGCGCTAAAACTTCGAGCAGTAGCGGATAGACCTTCGGGGTGCCCGCGACGATATTGCCGCGTTGATTGTATTCACCGCCGGTGATCGTGCCGACCATCCCACCCGCTTCGGTGATCAGCAAGCTGCCGGCGGCGGTATCCCACGGCGCAAGGCCAAGTTCCCAGAAACCATCGAGGCGGCCCGCAGCGATGTAGGCCAGATCGAGCGCTGCAGAACCGGCGCGGCGAATGCCCGCAGTTTGTTGCGTGATGGCTTTCAGCATCGCCATGTAGGGATCGAGCCAGTGCAGATTCGAGCGGTAGGGAAAGCCTGTGCCAATCAACGCGCGTTCGAGACCCGCCTGCGCGCTGACGCGGATGCGGCGGCCGTCGAGTTGTGCGCCTTCGCCGCGTGAGGCGGTGAACAGCTCCTGTCGCAGCGGATCGTAGACCACCCCGTGTTCCATCCGGCCGCGGCGCTGGATGCCGATCGACACCGAGAATTGCGGAAAGCCGTGCAGGAAGTTCGTGGTGCCATCGAGCGGATCGATGATCCAGACGAATTCGCTGTCGCCGCTCGAGCCGGTTTCTTCGCCGAGGATGGCGTGATCGGGATAGTGTCGGTGGATGGTTTGGATGATGTCGCGCTCGGCAGCCATATCGATTTCGGTGACGAAGTCGTTCTGACCTTTTGTCCTCACATCCAATCGGTGCAGCCGATTCATTCCGCGGATGATGATTTCTCCAGCACGACGTGCTGCACGGACGGCGATATTCAACAACGGCTGCATGCGAATCCCA
>CAZIXV010000310.1:0-2381 GCA_964543105.1 uncultured Steroidobacteraceae bacterium | reverse complement strand
TATGTCCATTCGCATCGTTCTGGTCGATCCCGCGCACCCCGGCAATATTGGTGCGGTCGCGCGTGCAATGAAGAACATGGGCTTGAATGAACTGCATCTCGTGCGCCCGCGCTATTTTCCGAATTCCGAAGCGACGGCACGGGCCTCGGGCGCAGAAGACGTGCTGACCGGCGCGCAGGTTCACGAAACGTTCGAGGATGCGATTGCCGATTGCGGGTTCGTCGTGGGGACGAGCGCGCGCTCGCGGCATCTTTCTTTCGATCTGGTCGAACCGCGCGAATGCGCGCAACAGATTGCGCAGGCCGCGCAAACCAATGCCGTCGCCGTCGTGTTCGGCGCAGAGCGCACCGGGCTTACGAATGCCGAGCTCACCCGCTGCAATCTGCTCGTGACGATCCCCACGCACCCCGACTACAGCTCATTGAATCTGGCGATGGCGGTGCAATTACTCGCGTACGAGATCTGGCTGCAAATTCGTCCCGAAGCGCCCGCGCAACCGGCGCTCGATGTGCCGCTCGCCAGCGCGCAAGAAATGACGCGCCTGTACGCACATATCGAGGAAGTACTGGATTACATCGATTTTCGCGATCGCACCGGCGGCGGGCATCTGATGGCGCGGATCCGTCGCTTGTTCAATCGAGCGCGGCTCGATCAGAACGAAATGAACATTCTGCGCGGCATCCTGACGGCAGTGCAGGCGCGAAGGCGGCCCGCGTTGCCTCCCAAACGCAAGCAGGATGCGGCGCGCAGCGCAGCAGTGAAGAGTGAATCCACATGAATCCTAGTATTTATCTCGACTACGCAGCGACGACGCCGCTCGATCCGCGCGTGGCCGAGCGCATGATCGAATGTCTGCAACCAAGCGGTGCGCACGGCAATCCTGCCTCCTTGAGTCACGAGTACGGACGCAAGGCGCGCGCGCTCGTTGAAGCGGCACGGGCGCAAGTAGCCGCGGCGATCGGCGCTACGCCCGCAGCGATCGTGTGGACGTCGGGCGCAACGGAATCGAACAATCTCGCCGTGTTCGGCGTGGCGCATTTCAATGCAGATCGCGGGCGACATATCGTCACGTCGAAATCCGAACACAAAGCCGTGCTCGACCCGATGAAGCAGCTCGAACGCGCCGGCTTCTCCGTGACGTATCTGCGCCCGCAAGCGAATGGCATCGTGACGCCCGAGCAAGTGGCTGAAGCACTGCGGCCGGACACGCAGCTCGTATCGCTGATGCACGTCAACAATGAGACGGGTGTAATTCAGGATGTCGCGGCGGTGGGCCAGCTCTGTCGCGAACGCGGCGTGACCTTCCACGTCGATGCCGCACAAAGCGTCGGCAAAGTGCCGCTCGATGTCGAAGCGATGCACATCGACTTGTTATCGGTCACCGCACACAAGGCCTACGGGCCGAAAGGAATTGGTGCGCTGTACGTGCGCCGCCAACCGCCACTTGGCTTGCGACCGCTCGTGTTCGGCGGCGGCCAGGAGGGCGGGTTGCGTTCGGGTACCTTACCGACGCATCAGATTGTCGGCATGGGCGCAGCCTTCGAATTGGCGGCGAGCGAACGCGAAGCGGACGTGCCGCGGTTACGCGCGCTGCGCGAGAGATTGTGGGCTGGCATTGCTGCGCTCGGCGGCGTGGAGTTGAACGGCGATCCGGAGCAGCGAGTCGCCAATATCCTGAACGTGAGCTTTCATGGCGTGGAAGGCGAGAGCCTGCAGTTCGCCTTGCGCGAGCTGGCGGTGTCGGCAGGCTCGGCGTGTTCATCCGGCTCGGATGAAGGCTCTTATGTACTGCGTGCGCTCGGCCGCGACGACCATCTCGCGCAAAGCTCATTGCGTTTCAGTCTGGGGCGATTTACGACGGACACACAGATCGACGCGACCATCGCCATCGTTCATCGCGAAGTGGGCCGTTTGCGCGCGATCGCACGCTCACATCCACCCGATGCCTGACTCCGCCTACAGCGAACTCGTGCGCGCGCATTTCGCAGCGCCGCAGAATGTCGGCCACTTCCCGCCTGGTCCGGATGTGGTCGCAGGCCGAGCGGGACAGCGAGACCAAGGCGCCGTCTTCCGACTCTCGGCCCGCCTCGCAGATGGCAAAGTGGCGCAATTGAGGTTCGAAGCTTACGGCTGCCCGCATAGCGTCGCCGCTGGCTCCTATCTCACCACGGTGCTGATTGGGGCGGATTGCGAGCGGCTGGAGCAATGGTCCTGGCGCGAGATCGCCCAAGCGCTCAACGTCCCTACCGCCAAACGCGGCCGCCTGCTGATCCTCGAAGACGCCGTGCGAGCTATGGCGGCGGATTGGAAGGCACGGAGCCAGCGGTTAGCGGTGTCTAGCACCAGCGGTTAGCGGTTGGCGGTTAGCGGTTGGTATCAGG
>CAZIXV010000309.1:0-4705 GCA_964543105.1 uncultured Steroidobacteraceae bacterium | reverse complement strand
AACCAGCGTCGATCGTATTTGCGACCGCAATCGGATCGATGACAATCACACCCGCGGCCGCTGCCCAGACAGCGCCACGTCGCAGTGGCTGGAAGCGCGCGAAGCGCTCACGCATTTGATCGGACAGAAGCTGTGCGAACGCGAGCGCACAAATGAGCAGAGGCAGCAGCGACATGGCCATGTAGCGCGAGGGCACATCCCATGCGAACAGCCCGAGCGCGAATCCCGGCGCCCATACGCCGAGCAGAGCTAGCAGCCAAAAGTCGGGCAACGTTTGGTTGCGTGCGAATCGGTAGACCCCCCAGGCGAGCAATGCCCCACATAGCAAGGCGCCGCCCACACTGAACTCTGCCAAACGCGCATACGGCCAGGTGCTGGGCTGACCGTTCATTGCGCCGATGAGGCGGAGCAACGTACCGGCTTCCGGTGCAAGCAGTGCAACGTGGCATAGCGCAATCGCAGCGGCGCCCAAGACGAATACCCAAAGCGTCTTTCTAGTGACGTCGGTGCCGGAACGCACGGCACTGGCAATGCCGGCCGCATAGAAGAGCGCAGCCATGTGATAGAACAGCGCGAGTTGCAACGCGACGCCAGCAATCAGTAGCGCCATCGTGAGCACGGTCGCAGGCGTCGAAGCGAGCTCCTTCGACAATCTGACGCCAATATAGACAAGCGCTACGCCAGCAACGCCAAAAGCGATCATCGATCCAAGCGGCATCATCAGCGACACCGAGGGCCCGACGGTTGCCGCGCCTGCACCGCCGAACAGATCGCTGGGCGGCTCGGGATATTGCGCGTTGACGAAGAACTCGATGGTTACGAAACCCACGCCGACAGCCAGCATGGCGAGCGCGCCAATGCACACGCGGCGCATATCGCCGCGGATCGCACCCGGCCACAGCAGCATCAGAATGCAAGCCACCGCCAACGAGTGCATCTCCAAACCAAAGATCAAAGCGACGACCGCACCGGCCAACCAGCCCGTGCGATTCGTTCGTTCCCAATTGAAGATGCACAGCATCGCTGCAGCGATGAACGTCACCAGGAAGATGTACATACGCGCGGTTTGCGAATAGATCACCAGCTCCGGCAGAAAGGCGAGCGTGAACGCCAGGGCGACCGCCCAGGACGGGCGCAGAAAACGTCGGCCTGCGAAATACCCAACGGCGACCAGCACGACGCCGCACAGCACGGAAGGCAAGCGCAACGCCCATTCGCTTTCGCCGAACAGCGAAACGGACAACGACATGAGCGCGAGCTGAGTGAGGGCGCGCGGATAGAACATGCCGCTTGGCAGGATGGGCGCGCCCTGCTCGAGAATGCCGCGTACGGCCATGGCCATGGTTTCCTCATCACCATGCAGGCCGACGGCACTGAGTCCCCAGAACCGCACGATCGTCGCGCCGATGAGCGCCACGCTCAGCAGCAGCCAATGAATCGCCTGTTCGCGTTGCTCTGCTCGCGTGACATCGAACGCGCTCGCCAACCCTTGCGATAAACGCTCGATGTACCCTGCGAGCGCGCCTCCTATAGGTGGGCGCGGCGCTATCCCCGTAACGGCTTGCGGCATATCAATCGGCCAGTTGTTAGTAAGCTTTATCGCGGTTGAGCAGTAGCTGGGGCACTGTCTTCAGCAGAATCTTGATATCGAGCCACAACGACCAGGTGCGTACGTATTCGAGGTCGTAATGAACCCGAGCGTGCATATCCGCAAGTCGCGAAGTCTCGCCGCGATAGCCCTTGATTTGCGCCAATCCGGTGATGCCCGGCGGCACTTTGTGGCGCAGCATGTAGCCGCGAATGAGACGTCGTGTTTCTTCATTGTGAGCCACGGCGTGCGGACGCGGTCCCACTAGACTCATCCGCCCTTGCAGCACATTGAAGAGCTGCGGTAATTCGTCGATCGAGGTCTTGCGCAGCAACCGGCCGAGTGGCGTGACGCGATTGTCGTTGCGGCGTGCTTGCTGAAACTCGCTTTCCGACTCGGTCACATACATGCTGCGGAATTTGTAGATCGTAATCTCGCGTCCATCGAGCCCATACCGCTTCTGACGATAGATGATGGGACCTGCGCTCGTCAGGCGAATGGCGAGTGCTGTAATCGACAGCAACGGCGCCAACGCAATGACAGCCAAGCTGGCAAGCACAATGTCCAACACGCGTTTGGCGATCGGTCGGAAGCCATGAAAAGGCGTCTCGCACAAAGACACCACCGGCACACCTAAAATCTCGCCGCTACGCGCCTGGATCAGATCGAAAACGAACACATCGGGCAGGAAGTAGAGGGATGCGGTGGTGTCGCTCAGTTCGCTCAAGAGATTCTGCATGCGGCGCATGTGGCGCAACGGCAATGCGATGAAGACTGCATCGATACGATGTTGTTTGACGTAGGCAGGCAGGTCTTCGAAGCGGCCGAGTAATTTCAGATCGCCGTGTCCCAGACGCTGCGCGTCACGATCGTCGAAGCACCCGCGCACCGACATGCACAACTCCGGGTGACGGGCAAGACGCTGCGACAAGCTCACGCTCGCGTCCGTGCAACCGACGAACACAACGCTACGGGCATTCTTGGGCTGCGCGATGACGCGGCGTGCGAGCCGGTGAATGCCCAAGGTGGTCGCGATCAAGAAGATCGGCGTGACGAGCGCCCAGGTCACGATGACGCGGCGCGGAAAGTCGGCGGACTGCTCAGTGAGATAACCGATGGCAAGCAATACTGCGAGCAATACCGCCCAGCGCATCATCAAGCCGACGACGGCAGGAAATTCAGGCGCCAGCAATTGCTCCGTTGCCTTGCGCGGCTGCTGCAACAAGACGACGGCGAGCGCGCACGTCAACAGTAACAAGGTCGTGAAGTCGCGCGTCATCGGCAGACCTTGAACTTGAATGATCACGTACAGCGTCGTGATCGCGACGACACTGGGCGCCAATGCACGCAACAACAGAATCGCACATGCAAGTGCGGTGTGGCCTTTGAACAGCACCGGTTGCGTGATTTCGTAGCTCGCAGGGCTGACGCGCTCGCGCTGGCGCGCCACTCCGGACGTCGGCACGGGCTCCAGATGCGGCTTGCGCCGTTTTGCTTTAGTTCGTTCGAGATCGCGCGAATCGACAGCCGCATTCATCGTACTTCTCCAATGTCGGTACGAGTGGAGCAAGATGCGTACCACGCTCCCGCTCGCCGAATGGTGGGCGCACCTTATACGCGGGGCGCCGCGGTTTTGTTCGTGCCCCCAACGGCGAAAGTCAGCCACGGCTGACGCGGCGCAATCGTTACAAGAGAGAGTGAAATCGTTACAAGAAGTGGATAGTGGATAGCAGATGGCGGTTAGGTAAGAGTGATGCGTCCGCCCAACACACCCCACCGCTAATCGCCGACCGCCAACCGCTATCCCTTGGCGGCACCAATCCTGCATCACCCTCCTTGCGACGAGGAGCGGCGATGAAGCGAGATCCAAGACAACTGAGTGATACCCGGTTCGATGTCGTCGTGATTGGCGGCGGATCGTTCGGGGCTGCTGCTGCGCGAGCTGCAGCGCTGCGCGGTTTGCGCACGGCATTGATCGAACGCAATGACTTCGGCGGTGGCGCGTCCGCCGAGTGTTTCAAGATGGTTCACGGGGGCATCCGTTATTTGCAGCACGCCGACATCATGCGTGCACGCAATTCGTGTCGCGAGCGTTCCGCGTTCTTGCGCACGGCGCCGCATCTCGTCAAGCCTCTGCCGATCGCCATACCCACCTACGGCCACGGTCGACGCGGCAAATTTCTGTTACGCAGCGGCATGCTGGCGTATGACGTGCTGACGTGCGATCGCAATCGCGGCATCAGCGATCCGGAGCGCCGCGTTCGTAACGGTCACTTTCTTTCGCGCGCCGAAGCGACGCGCTTGTTCCCGCATCTGGATACGCGCGGACTCACTGGCGCCGCCGTCTTTGAAGATGGACAGATGCACCATCCAGCGCGGCTGGTGCTCGCCTTCGTACAGTCTGCCGCGGCCGCAGGCGCCAGCGTCTGCAACTACCTTGAAGCCACGGACTTCGTTTTTTCACAGGATGCAGTGCGTGGCGTCCATGTAGTCGATCGCCTCACAGGCGACACGTTCACGATCCAGGCCGATCTCGTCTTGAATGCCGCCGGCCCTTGGGCAGAGTACCTGCTGATGGACCGCGCCCGTTTCTCGAGCACGCGGCGCGGACCTTTCTCGCGCGATGCATATTGCATCGTCAATCGGCAACCGACCTCGCCCTATGCGCTCGCCATCCCGGGCCTGAGCCGCGATCAAGATGCCGTCTTGAGCCGAGCGAACCGCCATTTGTTTCTCGCCCCGTGGCGCGATAAGACGCTCGTCGGCGTATGGCACCGCTTGTTTCCGCAGCACCCGGATTCTGCGCATGTCGAAACTGCAGAGATTCAGCAATGGCTCGATGAGATCAACGCCGTCAATCCCGAATTGAACTTGCGCGTTGACGAAGTGACATTCGCCAACTGCGGACTCGTGCCTTTCGGTGAACACGCCGATGCGCAGTCGCTGCAGTTCGGTAAGGAATCTCGCTTCATGGATCATCGGCAAACACATGGAATCGAAGGACTCGTGACGCTGATCGGTATTCGTTACACGATGGCGCGGGTCGATGGCGAGCGCGCACTCGATCTGCTGCTCGCCCAGCGCGAGAAGCGCCCTTCGCGCGTGGATACCCAACAT
>CAZIXV010000308.1:0-4707 GCA_964543105.1 uncultured Steroidobacteraceae bacterium | reverse complement strand
CGGTGAATCTGCTGATGTGGCACAGCGCAAGTGCGCTGGGCTGGCAACGGCGATGGGATGGTGGCGAAGGATTTCAAAGCTTGTTCGTAAGACGCGGGTATCCGGTTTATCTCTGGGATGGCCCGCGGGTTGGCCGTGCCAATTGGGGCTGCGTCGAAACGACGTACACACCGAATGCGAGAGCTGACCAGCAAAACTTCGTCGCGTGGCGTTTCGGCCTTACGTTCCCGAACTGGTTTGCTGACGTGCAATTTCCAAAGGGCGATACGGAAGCCTGGAACCAGGCGATGCGCGCTCGCTATCAGGAATTCGACAGCGTCGCGAACGCGCAGCTCGAAAGCGACGCAGCCGCAGTGCTCGCGGACCGCATCGGCCCCACCGTCGCAATCACGAACTCGGCAGGCGGACTGCGCGCGCTGCTCACTGCACTCAAGAGCGACAACATCAAGGGCATCGTCGCGTACGAGAACGTCGGTTGGGTCTACCCGCAAGGCGAAGGTCCTGGCGCGCCTGCGGGACGCTTTGGTCCCGTCGAAGTGCCGCTCGAGCAATTCCGCAAACTCACGCGCGTGCCGATGCAAATGGTTTGGGGCGACAACATCGAGGCATCGGCGGTCTACAAAGCAAGACTTGATGAGTCGCGCCGCTTCGCTGACATCGTCAACAAACACGGCGGCCAGGCGGAAGTACTCGTGCTGCCCGAGGCGGGACTCAAAGGCAACACCCACCTGCCGTTCGCGGACCTCAACAATGTCGCCGTCGCCGATCTACTTTCGCAGTTCCTTGCGAGGCACGGTCTCGATCGACGCTGATCGAGCTTGCCGATTGTTCATGTGACGACTTCCACCATCTATCCAGACGGTTTGCCACTGCCGCGCCGTTACTGGTCCATGGCGACCACGATGATGGTGATCGCCATTTGCGTGCTCGACACCACCATGGTCAGCATCGCGCTGCCATCCATCGCGCTGGCATTCGACGAGACCGCAGCGAGTTCCATCTGGATCATCAATAGCTATCAGCTCGCGGTGCTCATCGGTCTCATGCCGCTTGCGTCACTGGGCGAGCGCATCGGTTACCGCACGGTGTCTCAAACAGGTCTCGTCCTTTTCACGATCGCATCGCTCGGCTGCGCGTTCGCGGAAAACCTGATCGAGCTGACGATCGCACGCACGATTCAGGGACTCGGCGCAGCAGCGATCATCAGCGTGAATGCAGCACTGGTTCGATTCACCTATCCCGCACACACCCTGGGGCGCGCCACTGGCATGAATGCGATGGTCGCTGCGGTCGCGACCGCCGCAGGACCTTCCGTCGGCGCGGCGGTGCTCGCGATTTCGGATTGGCCCTGGCTGTTCGCCATCAATGTCCCCATCGGCATCGTCGCAGCAGTGATCGCTCAGTTCTCGCTGCCGCACACCGAGCCGTCGGGACGTCCGCTCAACTACTTGAGCGTGATTCTGAACATAGCGACGTTCGGTCTATTGATCATCGGATTGCAGTCGCTCGTATATGAGCAGACACGCGTCGTTGCCATGCTTGAGCTCGCAGCAGCAGCCGTGTTCGGCACGTTACTCGTCTGTCGCGAAATCAACCGGCACGTCCCGCTCGTGCCGTTTGATTTGATGCGCATTCCGCATTTCTCGCTGGCGCTAGCGATCAGCCTGTGTTCGTTCTTCGCGCAGATGGTGGCGTTCGTGTCGCTGCCCTTCGAGTTACAGCGACTCGGCCGAAGCATCGTGGAAACCGGATTGCTGCTGACGCCTTGGCCGCTTGCGGTTGCGCTCGCCGCGCCCATCGCTGGACGCTTGGCGGATCATCATTCGGCGGCCATTCTGAGCGGCGTAGGACTCGTAGCCCTCAGTCTCGGTCTTGCGCTTCTCGCGCTATTCCCAGAGGACGGCACCGCGTTCGATTTCTCATGGCGCATGGGGTTGTGTGGACTCGGATTCGGTTTCTTTCAGGCGCCGAACAATCGCACGATCATGTCACTGCCCCCGCGTGCGCGCAGTGGCGCGGCAGCCGGCATGCTGAGCACCGTTCGATCGCTCGGACATGCCAGCGGCGCGGCCCTTGTCGCCGTGCTTTTCAGCCTTCACAAGGAAGACGGCGCACAGATCGCACTGATGATCGCCGCAGTAATGGCGTTGATCGCCGCGCTGCTCAGCCTTTCGAGATTGGCGTCACCCGGCGGCAAACGCCAGGCTGATTCCTGACATCAGAACTCGCGCCGCCTGGTCAATGCTCACGAAAAGAGCTCGGGCGATGGGCAGGATGAGGCCGACGTTCACTACACCGCGGACGTTAGCCACAACGCGAGCGTGCGGCGCCGTGCGCAAAGGGCTTCGTCGGCGGAACTCCAGAAACGGAGTTCACGCCTGACGCGCCACGGTCTCCTGATCAGAACTTGAGAATCTGATGCCCAAGCAGACGGCCTAATGCCAAGGCTGGCGTGACCGACATGCCACCGGGAACGGCTTGCCCCATGAGCTGACCCATGCCGAGCAACTCACCGGCCACATAGAGGTTCGGGATCGGCGATCCATCACGCTTCGTTGCTTGCAAGCGAGCATCCACACCGAGACCGCCGTAGCTCACGAGCGTCCAGCTCTGCAATTGGATCGCGTAGAACGGCGGCTTCGCGATTGGCAACGGCATGTGCTGGCGACCGTATTTATCTTTGCCGCTGGCCTGTCCGCTGTTGTAGTCGGCGATCGCCTTCGCAAGTCCCGCCGCATTCACGCCGGCCTGTTTTGCGAGTTCTTCGATAGTGTGGGCGCGGAAGAACATCGGCGTCTTGTTCTCGAACGCTTTCAACGTGTCTTGCGGGCCCCATCGACCCGACATGCCGCCGCGTACCAAGGGCGGCGCGGCCTTGAGAATGGCATCGTCGAACACGACCCAGCATCGCTCGTCCTTCTGGGCACGGATCGCCTGCTCGTGCGCATCGTGACTCGGAATGTCTTCACGCAAAAAGCGCTGGCCATCGGAATTGACGTAGATCTCGAACGGCGGACGATCCGGTGGAAAATGCCTGACCATCGCACGCGCGCCGGTTGGATAATTGGAATCCATCAAGACAGCGCCGAACAGTGGCGTGTGCTTGTCGGCGCCGCGCACGTAACCGCCCACCGAGGTTCCCAATGTGATGCCCGCGCCCTTGCTGTAGGGATACGTCATGCGCGTGTAGAGCTTGAAGCCTTCGAGCTTTTCATACATCTCGGGGTTGTAGGTGTAGCCGCCGCACGTCAACGCCGTATAGCGGCCATCGATCTGCACGCGTTTTCCGTCCGCACCTTTCGCGATCACACCGGTGATTGCACCCCTGCGGTCCTGCACGAGCTCGACGACTTCTGTCTGCGTCAGCGCAGTGACTCGACCGTTTGCAAGATGAGGTTGCAGTTGCTCGTTCAACACTTTGAGAATGGACCGGCCGCCTTCGGGACCCCACGCATAACGCGCATTCGTGTAGGGATCGTGCGTGGTGCCGGTCTCTGGATGTCCTTCGCGCACCTGGAACCCATGGTCCATCAACCAGTCGAACGCGGGCGCAGCATTCTCGACAGCCAATTTGACGAGCGCTGGATCTGCCGTGCCGCGACTGATGCGCATCACATCGTCATAGTGAGATTGCGGCGTGTCCGCGATGCCCTTCGCCTTCTGCAGCTTCGTGCCTGCAGCACTCATCTGGCCGCTCGACATGAACAACGTTCCGCCGACTGCCGACGCGGCTTCGACGATGAGCACACGCGCACCGCGCGCGGCTGCAAAGATCGCCGTCGGCAAGCCAGCATTGCCGCCACCCACCACGATCAGATCGTACGGTCCCTGAGCTTGCGCGAAGCTCGGCGAAGACAAACTCCAAGTCACTGCCGCCGCGCCAGCAGCGCGCAAGAAATCGCGCTTCGTCATGGAAGAAAATTCGGCAGGCGCTTCGAACGGTAATTTCATGGACACTCCCCTGAGTTGATGCTCGACCGAATCGTTATTCGGCGCGGCGGCGCGATTGTAGAGCGATGCGGGAGCTTGTCGCGCACGCTGATACGAAATAGAAGCGCGCAACGATGCGCGGGTGCGAACGCGCCCGCATGCGACCAAAAACCGCAGGTGGTGCGCGAGCGGATCGCTCCGAAACGCCAATTGTCGAGTCGCTCGGGAGAAAAAAGAGCGGCGCTGCTTTTGAAGCGCCGTCCGATATCTCCGTACGCATCGTTCACATGAATCATCGCAATCGACCCAGTGCGCAGCAGTAACCTTTGCCGCATCCATGGATCCTTCCAGAGTCGGAAAGCCTTTCAACCAGATGAACGACGTTGAAGGAGCCAATCATGTCACCCGAAAAGATTCTCTATACCGCGCAAGTCACTTCCACCGGCGGTCGCGACGGGCGTGCCGTCTCGTCGAACCAAGCATTGGATGTTGCGCTTTCCACGCCGCGCGAACTCGGCGGCGCAGGCGGTCAGGGGACCAATCCGGAGCAACTCTTTGCAGCAGGTTATTCCGCCTGCTTCTTGGGCGCCCTCAAGGTCGTCGCCGGTAAGGCTCGCATCGAGTTACCTTCCGATACGAGTGTCACTGCCAAGGTTGGCATTGGCCCCATCCCGACCGGCTTTGCGCTGCAAGTCGAGCTGCACATTGCAGTGCCGAACGTGCCGAAGCATCAAGCGCAAGAACTCGCCGAGAAGGCGCATGAGGTGTGCCCGTACT
>CAZIXV010000307.1:0-4712 GCA_964543105.1 uncultured Steroidobacteraceae bacterium | reverse complement strand
ATCGTGAACGCGTAATAGGGTTGGGCGATTTTCATGTAGCGGCGAAACAGTTCCGCGGCTTCGCGCAGCGATGGACTGCAATGGATCACATAGCCCGCCGTCCCATAGAACGAGATATCGAAGAGCCGACCCACTTCGAGCCCAAGTCCAGGACGGCGACACAGTTCGATGCCGTTGGTGATCAGCATCCGTTGTTGGACGTATGAAATTCGCGCTGCTGAATAGTCGAGGTGATGCCGACAGATACCGGTGTCACGTAGCAGGGAGTCGAGGTTCGCGCCAAGTTGCAGGAAAGCTTCGATGAAACCGAGCGGATGCAGGCGCAAAGGTATGACTTTTGCGTGTATATCCATATTACTCCCTCACGATTCGTCAGCACCGTTGACTTGAAAACGGCACGCCCCCCGAATGCGAAGCGACTATATGCAGGACGAACGTCCGAGACAATGTGTAGAAAAGCGCGACGGGGACTGTCGCAGTTTCCGTGTTGCAGAACGCAAGCCGAGGCTTTGATTCTGTCAAGGCCGGCTTTCGATCATTGTCTGCGGCGGGCGCCTTGGACCTAGTCTTCGATGAACTCGGGGATGACGTCGATTCCTTCGACCATAGGAAAGACACATTCGCGGGCTTCCAAACGCGCGCGAGCTGCTGAAGGATCCATCAACGCGGCGGCGACGGCAGCGTTGAGCTCATAGGCCGCGACATCGTAGCCCGCGCGTTCCATCGCTCTGGAAAATGCGTCTACATGTGCGCCGCCGCTTTGATAGAAGAGCGGCGCGAACTCCGGATCGATGTCGTCGTTCGCAGGTTCTTTATAGGCTTGTTCGCAACCATCAGCACTCGTCGCATGATAGTTGCGACAGGTTTGCGGCCTGACCGGATAGATGGAGCAGCGGCCAAAGCGCAAGAATGGGCATTTCAAGTTGTGATGCAGCTGTGCCTGGTCGTCGAGGATGGCAAGCGTTGCAGCGTTGGTTCGAATCTCTGCGACGATGCGTTCGCGGTCGGCGGCTGCGAGCTTCTCCTGCAGAAACTCGACGATGCGAATGACTTCCGCCGGTCGCACTTCCACCGTGAAGTAGCAACACCAGAAGCATCCGGATTTGCAGGCGAGCGTGGGCGCATCGGCGGCTGCGCTCAAGCGTGCATCGTGACGTGTCTGTGAGCGCTCTAATGCGCTTAAGGGTCCGACGGTGGCGAGGTCGGCCTCGGCCTGACGCATCTCATCGGCGATGATGCCGTCGATGAGCGAATGATCGATCTCGAATTCCATGGGGGCGGGTTCGGCTGGGCAGCGTGAGGAACGCGCGGCAAGCATAGCGGAAGCGTACGCGCTCGCGGCGCTCGTCCGCTGCGAGTGAAAAAGCTACGCGATGCGCTGCTGCGACGCCGTGCGCGCGGGCAACGCGCTGTCCAATGCCTCGCGCAGTTTCTCGATATCGAGCGGCTTCGGCAGAAAATCATCCATGCCCGCCGCAAGGCAGCGCTCGAGTTGTCCCGACATGGCATCGGCCGTGAGCGCAATGATGGGCGTGCGCGAGCGGCCCGCTTCCAGTTCACGAATCCGCCGCGTCGCGGTATAGCCATCGATGCCTGGCATTTGAATGTCCATCAACACCAGATCGAAAGTTTCGTTCGTAAATGCGCGTACGCCTTGCTCGCCATCGTTGGCCAGTACGACGCGGCATCCCAGTCGTTCGAGGAAGCGGCGCGCGACCTTCTGATTGACGGGATGATCTTCGACGACGAGGACATGGCCGCGATGCGGTTCGAGCAGTGCGTTCGCCCGTGTGTCCTTGGGCGCTGGTTGCGGCTCGGGTGAGGAAAGCACGGCCTGCACAGCCGCCAGCGTGCGTTCGCGGCGCACTGGTTTCGTTAGTACGTTCGCGGCCTCGGTGCCGGTCCTGGCTTCCAGTCGGCTCGTGAGCACGAGCGCTAGCCCTTGAAGCTGCGCGAATGTGACGAATTCCTCGGCTGCCTCCGGCGCTGATGCGTCGGCCACCAACACTTTGAAGCGTACGTTGGCCGTGCGCAGCGTCTCGGCGGCTTTATCGCTGGAATCGCACGCATGCACCGTATAGCCGCCGAAATGCAGCTGCGCTTCGAGCGCCGTACGTTGCGCGTGGTTGGGTTCGACGACGAGAACATGGATCGGCTCAGGCAGGGTGCGCGCTGCGCTTGCTGGCGCGATTGTCGGCAGCGGCAGTTCGATCGAGAAGGTCGATCCCTGGCCAGGCACGCTAGTCACATCGACCGTGCCCTGCATCAAATCGACCAGCTTCTTGACGATCGACAGGCCGAGACCCGAGCCACCAAAGGTGCGGGTCGTCGAGCCATCGGCTTGCACGAACGGTTGGAAGAGTTTTGGCAGCACCTCCGGCGCAATGCCGATGCCGGTATCGCGAACACTGAATCGCACGGCACCGTTCGCAGCCAGGCTGACGCCGATCACCACTTCGCCCTGGGCGGTGAATTTGATCGCGTTGCCGGCGAAGTTCGTCAGGCATTGACGGATGCGCTGCGGGTCCCCGCGCACGCGGTCGGGAACGTCATTGGCAATGTCGACGACGAGTTCGAGGCGTTTCTCCGCGGCTTGGACCGCGAGGTTTGCGGCGGCACCTTCGACGCAGTCGCGTAAATCGAACTCGAGCGGTTCGATGTGCAATTTGCCCGCTTCGATGCGTGAGAAATCGAGGACATCGTTGATGACCGTGAGCAAGGACTCGCTGCTCGAGCGGATCGTCTCGGCGTATTCGCGCTGCGTCGGCGTCATCGACGTGTCGAGCAGCAGCGTCGTCATGCCCATGACACCGTTGATCGGCGTGCGGATTTCATGGCTCATATTGGCAACGAACGCGCTCTTGGCTTGCGTTGCGGCCTCCGCCAGATCGCGCGAGCGTTTCAAATCTTCGTTGGCTTGCATCAACGTCTCTTCGTCCTCGCGCCGTGCGCGCGCGAAGGCGCCGATGATGCCGAGCATGACGACGCAGACAACGATGGTCTGAGCGGTGTCGAACGTCGAGTAGGCTTCAGGCGGTACGTGCGAGGTGAATTGCACGCCGAGTTGGGCTGCGACCAGAAAGCCGATCCACATCGAACAGGCGACGGCGGCGTAAATCAGTGCGGTGCCGAATCCGCCGACCAGGCCTGCGTATAACGGCAGCACGAGCGGCCATGCCTTGCCTGGCCCGTCCGGACCGCCCACCGACCAACCCGACCAGGCGAGCAGTCCGGAGAGCACGATGAGCTGTGTGTGCATCGCCAGATCGACGGTGCCCTTCGTGCGCATGATGCGCATGGCCAGCGTCACCATCGCGATCACCGTCACAAATACGGTGAGTTCCAAATATCTTTGCGTGTTGAAGTAGTGCAAGCAGGCCAGCGGCATCCCGGCCAGCATCGCGAGCCCCGCACCATTGATGATGCGAATGCGGCGCGCGAGCACGCGATCGTGCAGCCCGGAACTTGCGACCGGGATGCCGCCGTTCAAATAGTTGCTCAACCGATCGCGCAGACCCATGCCGCAAGTCTGCCCCCTGGCGCGAAATATGTTGCGTGTCAGGCCGCGATTGCGCGCTTTGAAAGTGAGACGGTCATCAAGCTCCTCACAAATCAGCGCTTTGCTCATGAGGCGACTCAGGGAATGTCTGTCGTGTGGAGCGACGCGCTATCCTTTGCCGCTCGCCCATTGCCACCGGAACAGCCAAGTATCGATGTCCACTTCCCCTGACGGCGCTGCCCGCGGCGACGACACCTTCGCTCCCGACGCCACACGCTTCGCCAGCAAGGGCGTGACCTCGATCGGTCGCTTTCTGCGCTGGAGCGCGCTCATCCTGTTCGTGTTTTTTCCGCTGCTGCTGACGGCGATCTTCATCGTGCAATCGGAGCGGATTGCCGAGGCAGCGGCGGCGCGCGTGCCGATCGAGCAAGAGGTGCAGCTCGGCGAGCACGCGTTCGCGGCGCTGCGCGCCACCTTGCCGATGGCGCAAAGCGGCGCCGCGTACGATGCAGTGAGCCGCTTGGGGTCGCAGCTCACGGCAGGCTCGCAATATCACTATCGCTTCTATATCGCCGCGGATGACGCGGTCGATGCATTGGCGATCCCTGGCGGCATCGTCGTCGTGTATCGCGGCTTGGTGGATGCGACGGAGCGGCCCGAAGAACTTGCCGGGGTGTTAGCGCATCAAGTGCAGCACATCGAGCAGCGCCACGCGCTCGCAGCGGTGGTGAAGGATCTGGGGCTACGCGGCATCTGGGCGCTATTCACGGGCGACGTCGCCAGCGGCTGGATCGAGCAGGCCGCCGCATCGCTCGCGAACTCGAGCTTTTCACACGAGGCAGAAATGCAGGCTGACGCGCGGGCCATCGATGCGCTGGTGGCGGCGGGCATCGATCCCCATGGAATGAGTGAGTTCTTTTCCCGCGCGGCGCCGGGCGAACGCGCGCCGTTCGCGATGATGCATCCGATGAGTGCTGATCGAATCGCGGCATTGAGTGCGCGACTGGATGTGCGGGGTGATCAAGGTGATCAGGGTGATGAGTGATGAGTGATGAGTGATGGGTGATGAGTGATGGGTGATGAGTGATGAGTGATGAGTGATGGGTGATGGGTCGGAGAAGTCTGTTTCCGTTCGTGCTGAGCTTGTCGAAGCACCAGCGCCCTCCGCGGGCTCAGGGCGAACGGGACGGCCTATGACGGGCTAAGGACGAAC
>CAZIXV010000306.1:0-4728 GCA_964543105.1 uncultured Steroidobacteraceae bacterium | reverse complement strand
AACTCGCGACCTCAACCTTGGCAAGGTTGCGCTCTACCAACTGAGCTATTCCCGCACGTTTCGAGGGCCGCGATTGTCATGATCGGATCGCAGGCTGTCAAGATGGTTAAGCGTTATCGCGACGTCGATCGCATCAACTCCGGCCAAGCTGCCTGCAAGTAAACGATCATCGACCACAACGTCAGTGCTGCAGCCGCGACGAGACAGTACACGCCAAGCTCAAACGCGGGGATGAACCAAACGTCGCTGCGAAACAGCATGAGCGACAGTCCGGTCATCTGAAAGATCGTTTTGAGCTTGCCGATGCTCGACACCGCGACCTTGCCGCGCGCTCCCATCTCGGCCATCCATTCGCGCAACGCCGAAATCGTGATTTCGCGTCCGACGATCACGGCCGCAGTGATCGTAATGAGTATGTGGGGGTCGAACTTGATCCATTTCAAGTCGGGGGCATCGTGACTGACGAGCAAGATCAGCGCAGTGGCCACCATCAACTTGTCGGCGACGGGATCGAGGAACGCGCCGAGCGCAGAAGTTTCGCCCATCTTGCGCGCTAGATAGCCATCGAGCGAATCGGTGATGGCAGCGAGAATGAAGACAATGGCGGCGGCCGGATTCGACCAGGGCTGCTCTACATAAAAAAGAACGACGACGATCGGGATCATGACGATCCGCGCAAGCGTCAGATTGTTCGCGACCGATAGCTTCACGGGCTAACTACCGGCGTGCAGCGTGTCGTAAATCGATTGCGCCAATTTGCGGCTGATCCCACGAACCTTCTCCAAGTCTTCGATACCCGCGCGTGCAACCCCTTGCAAGCCACCGAACTGTCGCAGCAATTCGCGACGTTTGCGAGGGCCAAGGCCTGGAACCGTCTCCAGGACGGATTCGCGACGTGCCTTCGCACGTCGATGACGATGGCCGGCAATGGCAAAGCTATGGGCTTCGTCGCGAATTCTTTGGATCAAATTCAAGGCAGGAGAATCGGGCGGGAGTATAGAAGGCGCCTCTTGGCCGACCAAGAACAAGCGTTCCTGTCCCGGTCGTCGATCAGCGCCCTTGGCGACGCCCGCGACAGTGAGCCCATCGATCTGCAACTCATTCAAAACGCGCACCGCTTCATTGAGCTGCGCCGGTCCGCCATCGATCAAGAGCAAGTCCGGCATCGGGACCTCGCCTTTCTTGATGCGAGCGTAGCGACGCGTCAGCGCCTGACGCATCGCCCCGTAATCATCGCCCGGTGCGATGCCTTCGATGTTGAAACGACGGTAATCGCTTTTCAGCGGGCCTTCGGGCCCGAAGACGACGCAAGACGCCACCGTGCGCTCGCCCATCGTGTGACTGATGTCGAAGCACTCGATGCGCTGCGGGGCCGCCGGCAGCGCGAATACCTCGGCGATGCCTTGCAATTGATCGTGCGTCGTTGCTTCAGTGGCGCGGCGCATCTCCAAACCGTGCTGCGCATTCGTGCGCGCCATCTCCAGCCAGCGCGCGCGCACGCCGCGCACGCCGCTGCGGATACGAACGCTGCGCTCCATCTTCTCGCTTAAGGTCGTCTCGAGCAGATCGGCGTCCTCGATCGACTCGCTGATGAGGATTTCCGACGGCGCCTCGCGGCCCAGGTAGTACTGGCTCAAAAAGCCCGACAACAACTCGCCCGCTTCTGCGAGGCCGGCTTTCGGGAAGAAGTTATTGCTACCGAGGTTACGCCCACCGCGCACGAAGACGATCGAGACGCAATGCTGATTGCCGTCGGATGCGAGTGCGACGGCGTCGATGTCATGTTCGGTATGACGCGTGACGGCTTGCGTGGAATGAATCGCTTTGATGCCGTGGATCTGATCGCGCAACCGCGCGGCGCGCTCGAACTGCAACTCAGCGGCGGCCTGCTCCATGCGCGATCCCAGATCGTCGAGCAACTCGGCGCCGCGACCTTCGAGCACCTTGATCGCATCAGCGATGTCTTGCGCGTAGTCCTCTTTGGAAATCAGCTCGACGCACGGCGCGGAGCAGCGTTTGATCTGGTGTTGCAAGCACGGGCGCGAACGGTTTGCGAAAAACGTATCCGAGCAAGGCCGGATCAAGAACAGCTTTTGCAGCAGCAGCGAGGTTTCGCGAGTTGCGCGCGCGTTCGGATACGGGCCGAAAAACCGCCCCGGAAGCTTGCGCGAGCCGCGATAGAAGCTGATGCGCGGATAATCCTGATCGGTCGAGATATGCAGGTAAGGAAAGCTCTTGTCATCGCGCAGCGCTACGTTGAAGCGCGGCTTGTGGCGCTTGATCAAGTTGTATTCGAGCAGTAGCGCTTCGGTTTCCGAGGCCGTGACGGTGACTTCGACGTTGGCGATTTGCGCGACCATCGCCATCGTCTTCGCGGCCTGCGCCTTACCGAGGAAGTACGTCGTCAGGCGATTCTTCAGATTGCGCGCCTTGCCGATGTACAGCACTTCACCGTCCGCGGCGATCATTCGATACACGCCCGGACGTTGGCTGACGTTCGCTAAGAAGGTTTTGGAATCGAATTCAGACATGACGTCCGGCGTTGCGGCTCGAGTTCGAGACTAGAGCAGATTCGTGAAGATGACTGCAGCATGGTGCCGCACCGCGAATTTTCGAGCGTTAGCGCTTTTGTGCATCCAGTAATTCGCGCGCGCGTGCGAAAACGGCCGCGAACATCTCCTCCGTCAAGCGCCCGGTCTGCGTGTTGTAGCGGCTGCAATGATAAGAGTCGATGAGGGTGCGTTCGCCGGGTAACGCGTGTTCAGCGCCGTGCGCGAATTTAAAGGCGCTTGGCTTCAGCTCGAGCGCACGCAGCAACGCATTGTGACCGATGGACCCCAACGCGAGCAGCACCGTGCCTGGTTTGTAGGTGCGCGTCTCCGCTTTCAAATAGCGATTGCAGGTGCGAATTTCGACCGGCAATGGCTTGTTTTCCGGCGGCACGCACTTCACCGAATTGGTGATGCGGCAATCGATGAGTCGCAAACCATCGTCACGTGCGATCGATACCGGCTTGGACGCAAAGCCAAAGCGATGCAGTGTCTTGTACAGCAACACCCCCGCATGATCGCCCGTGAACGGCCGCCCGCTCGCGTTTGCGCCGTGAAAACCAGGTGCGAGGCCGACGAGCACGAGCCGTGCTTGGGGATCACCGAAGGATGCGACTGGCGCGTTGTAATACTCCGGCTCTTCGATCCGCGCCTGCGCCAGAAACTTCGCCAAGCGCGGGCACAGGGTGCAAGTCCGATCGAAGATTTCCCCATCAGAAGGCCACAGCCCTTCGGTGGTTGCACTGGGTTTACGGACAGAAATCTGCGCCAGCGTACGACGCGGCGTCGTGCGCTTCTTCATTGGATTGGACATGCGCGCAAGTCTAATGTCCGCGGGTGACCCTGTCCCGCCAGGGAAGGTGCGGTTGTGCGAGCGTACGATCGGGACGGACGTTTAGACGTGTGGATGTGTGCGCGGGCGCGAGCGTGTGAACCTACGGACGTGTGAAGGAGCGCGCAAAGCAAACGGCCCGGCGATGACTCACCGGGCCGCAAGTGCCTGGAAGGCGGGAGCGCTCTGAACGATCCGCTGAGCGCCGACCGCAATCCCCTACTTCAGAACTGATTCATCGTGTTGTGCTTGCCGCCCGCTTTGAGGGCAGCTTCGCCAGCGAAATATTCCTTGTGATCATCGCCCATGTCCGAACCGGCCATGTTCTGATGCTTAACACAGGCGATGCCTTCACGAATCTCCTTGCGCTGCACGCCTGAGACGTACGCGAGCATGCCTTCTTCACCGAAGTATCCCTTTGCCAAGTTGTCCGTGGACAAGGCGGCCGTGTGATACGTCGGCAGCGTGATCAGGTGATGGAAAATACCCGCATCACGTGCAGCATCGCGCTGGAAGCTTTGAATGCGACGATCGGCTTCCTGCGACAGCTCTGAGTTGTCATACTCCGCGCTCATCAACTTGGCGCGATCGTAAGCCGACATGTCCTTGCCGTCCTTGCTCCACGCATCGAACACTTGCTGACGGAAGTTCAGCGTCCAGTTGAACGACGGGCTGTTGTTGTAGACCAGCTTCGCGTTCGGCACGACTTCGCGGATGCGATCGACCATGCCCTTGATCTGACCGATGTGCGGCTTTTCAGTCTCGATCCACAACAGGTCTGCGCCGTTCTTCAAGCTCGTGATGCAGTCGAGCACGCAACGATCTTCACCGGTGCCGGCGCGGAACTGAAACAGGTTGCTTGGCAGGCGCTTCGGACGCAGCAGCTTGCCGCTGCGATTGATGATGACGTCGCCGTTCTTCATGTCGGCCTGCGACACCTCTTCGCAATCGAGGAAGCTGTTGTACTGATCGCCAAGATCGCCGGGTTCGCGCGTGTACGCGATCTGCTTGGTCAAGCCTGCGCCCAGGGAGTCCGTGCGCGCCACGATGACGCCATCATCGACGCCCAACTCCATGAAGGCGTAACGCACGGCGCGAATCTTCGCGAGGAAGTCTTCGTGCGGCACCGTGACCTTGCCGTCTTGGTGTCCGCACTGCTTCTCGTCGGACACCTGGTTTTCGATCTGAATACAGCACGCGCCGGCTTCGATCATTTTCTTGGCGAGCAGGTATGTCGCCTCGGCGTTACCGAAGCCCGCGTCGATGTCGGCGATGATCGGCACGACGTGTGTTTCGAAGTTGTCGATGCGCTTCAGAACGGCTTGTTCCTTGGCGGTGTCTTTCACT
>CAZIXV010000305.1:0-4735 GCA_964543105.1 uncultured Steroidobacteraceae bacterium | reverse complement strand
CAAGTGATGCGCCCGTTGCTGCGATGAACTCTGCACTCGATGAGCTGCGGCTGCCGTGATGGGCGACGGTCACAATGTCCGCTTGGATCGACGCGTCCTGGCGAAGCAATTCAGTTTCAGCGTGGGCTTCGATATCGCCCGTCAGCAGCGCCGTGCCGCCGCGCCCCTGGATCCGCAGTACGCATGAGCCGTCGTTCTTGTTACGCGGCGCATAGTCATCGCTCGGGTGCACGATCTCGAAGTCGACTTCATCCCACTGCCATCTCATGCCGGCAATACACCGATTCGCCAGACGTGCGGTCTCGACGGAGGCGCCGATGAGCAGCGATCTGGTCTTCATCTGCTGCATGATCGATTCCATACCGCCGCGATGATCGAGATCACCATGACTCACCATCAAGCGTTCGATCGTGCGCACGCCGCGGCTGCGCAGGTAAGGCAATACGACGAGTTCGCCCGTATCGCGGCCGGAGCGAAATCCAGGGCCCGTGTCGTAGAGCAATGTATGCGAGCGAGTCGTGACGACGACCGCCAATCCCTGCCCGACATCAAGTACCGCAAGTTCGAACTCACCAGGCGCGGGCGATGGCGGCCGATACAGAATCGCCGGCAAACAGAAGGCACAGGCCGCGATCCGCAACGGTAGTGCACCGGGAAGTACCAACAAGACAGCGCCGAGCGCCAGCAGAAAGTAATGCCACAGCGGCAGCGTAGGCCAATACCACAATGCCAAGGGCAAATCGGCGAACCACTCGAGCAGCGGCCAGCATCGTTCGAGCACCCACACGCTCACGCTGAGTATGGCGCCACCAAATTGCAGCGACACGCACGCCACGACCGTGCCCAACAAGATGAGCGGCACCACGACGATCGTGAATAACGGAATTGCGACCGCGTTGGCCAGTGGCGAGACCAACGACACGCTATCGAACGCGATCGTGAGAATCGGCAGCAAGCCGATCGTCACGGCCCATTGCACGCGAGCGAAGCCCACGACCTTCGTATCGCGTTGCAGGCGCCCGGCGGTCGTCGCAACGATGATTGCGACCGCACCGAACGAAAGCCATGCGCCGACCGCCATCGGCGCGAACGGATCGATGAGTAGGACGGCGATCAGTGCCCAACCTAGTGTGTTGCCGATGCCCATGTTCCGGCGCGCCCAGCGCGCGGCGAAGTACACGCACAGCATCGCAAGCGTGCGTTGCGTGGGAATCGACATGCCCGCCAGGAGGGAATAGCCCAGTGCAGCGCCTATCCCGGCGATCGCTTGACCATGAATTGCAGTGAGGCGTCGTCGTTGCGCCCAGGGAAGATGGACGATCATGCCGCCAGCCAGTGCGCCAAGCGCAGCCAACATGCTGATGTGCAACCCCGAGATCGCCATCAGGTGCGACGTTCCGGTCGCTGCGAAGACCTGCCATTGCCTGGGCTGCATGGCTTGTGTATCACCCACCGCGAGGCCTTGCAGAATGCCGAGCATCTCGGTCGGACCGACCGCAGCGGCGATGCGCTCGGCGAGCCATGTGCGTGCGCGTAAGACGCCGTAGCGAAGGGGCGGGTCCCCGAGGCGCGCATTGCGCGCATCATCGCGAACATATCCGGCAGCGCCGATCCCCGCGCGAAACAAATAACCCTCGTAGTCGAAGCCGCCCGGATTGGCAAAGCCATTGCGCCGCTTCAGGCGCGTGACGAACTGCCAGCGTTCACCGGCGTTGGGACGTATCTCGGCGTCGTACCACGTCAGGCGGATACGTTCTGGCACATCGTGATCGGCCGTGAGCACATCGAAATCGAATTGCGGATCCTCATCGCGCGTGTGCAGAACGGACGCGATGTGCCCGGTGACGACGATGTCGCGTCCTTCTAACTGCGGCGCGAGATCGTCAGTGAGACGTTCGTGCGCGTGATACCACGACCACGCAAACCCGCACAGGATAGCGATGAGCCACAGCCGGCGTAGTGCACCGGCGATCGCGAGCGCCAACGCCCATACGATTCCGTAGGGCCAGAGGTCCGGTAACGCGGGCAACACATGTAGACAGCAATGCCCGATGAGAAAAGCGATTCCGATTCGCCACATGCGCGCCTCCCTGGCGACTCCATCCGTGAGCGTTGGCTATTGTCCTCGCAGGCGTGATCGAGGCAAGCGCCATTCCTTACCCAAGCGCGAAGGGCTCGGCTTCTGCCAGTCAACCGTCAACGGCCAACTGATGAAGCGCGCCATCCTGCAAGGTCAACGTTCGCTGCATGCGACTGGCTAACTCTGGCGCATGCGTCACGATGACCAGCGCGGTACCGAGTTCTCGATTCAGCTCGAGCATCAGCTCGAAGACCTGCTGCGCATTCGCGCCATCGAGATTGCCGGTCGGTTCATCGGCCAGCACGATCGGCGGCTGCGTCACCAGGGCCCGTGCGACGGCGGCGCGCTGGCGCTCGCCGCCCGATAACTGACTTGGACGATGCGCCAAGCGCGCGCCGAGACCGACGCGCTCCAGAAGCTGCGCCGCGCGCGCGCGTGCTTCCGCAACCGGTGTGCGGCGGATCAGCAGCGGCATGCAGACGTTTTCGAGCGCAGTGAATTCTGGCAGCAAATGATGGAACTGATACACGAAGCCGAGTGCGCGATTCCGCAACGCGCCGCGCTCGACATCGCTCAGTTCGCTGATGCGTTGGCCTGCAATGCTGACGGTGCCAGAGGTCGGCAAATCCAAGCCGCCGAGCAATTGCAACAGCGTTGTCTTACCCGACCCGGATGCGCCGACGATGGCAACGCGCTCGCCCTTCTCAACGCGCAGCTCCACGCCTTTCAGTACTTCGACAGTGACGTCGCCTTGCTGGAACGTCTTGATCAGCCGATCGCACGCCAGCACCACATTGTCGTTCGCGGTCATTCGTTGCTCGTTCATTCAATCGTGCCGCAGTGCCTGAGCGGGTTGTGTGCGCGCTGCACGCCAAGAGGGATACAGTGTCGAGACGACGCACAACAAGAAGGCGACGCTGCCAATTTTTATAACGTCAGCCCAGGCAACATGGGCCGGCAATTCGCCAATGTTGTAGACCTGCGCATTGAGAAACTTAGTATTCAGCAGCATTTCCAGCCCGCGTACGAGCCATTCCAGACTCAAGGAAAACGCCACGCCAAGCGCGACGCCGACCAATGTCCCGATGATGCCGATGCCGATGCCTTGCGTCATAAAGATCGCCAGAATGCTGCGCGGAGTCGCGCCCATGGTGCGCAGAATGGCGATATCGGAGCGCTTGTCTTTCACGATCATGACGAGCGTTGAGACGATGTTGAATGCAGCGACTGCAACGACCATCAGCAGAATGATGAAGAACATCGATTTGGCGAGCTGAATGTTGTGGAAAAAGTTCGCGTTCTTGCTCGTCCAATCATTGATGTAGTAACCGCCGCCAAGTCCCACCGCAAGATCGCGCACGATCCGCGGCGCCGTGAAAATATCCTGCACCTTCAAGCGTAAACCGGTTACGCGATCCGCCTTGCGATACAGCTTGGCAGCATCATCGAGATGTACGTACGCGAAATTGCGGTCGAACTCGTACAGACCCGACGCGAACGTGCCGACCACCGTAAAGCCACGCATCCGCGCCATGATGCCGGCTGGAGTGACGACGGATTGCGAGGTCGCCATGACGACGCGATCACCTACGCCGACCTTGAGCGCAGCAGCAAGCTCGCTGCCAATCACGATGCCGTAGCCGCCCGGAGCGAGCGCTTCGAACGAACCGTCTTGCATTTGCGAGGGAAGTTCGGAGACGTGGCGTTCGTAATCGGGAAGGATGCCGGTCACCGCGACACCGGCGCTCTCCCCGCCTGCGATCAACAACGCTTTCTCTTCGATATAGGGCGCACTTCCGATGATGTCTGCATTCGCATTGGCCGTCGCGGCAAGCGCTTGCCAATCGCTCAGGCCATCGCCGAAGGCGCTAATCGTCGCATGCGGCATCAAGCTCAAAATGCGGCTGCGTAGTTCGCGCTCGAAACCATTCATGACGGACAGTACGGCGATCAACACGGCGACGCCCAGTGCTACACCGCCCATCGAGATCGTAGCAATGAAGGACACGAAACCGCGGCCGCGATTCGCGCGCAAGTGACGCCAGCCGATCAGCAGTTCGAAACGCTCACTCATAGCGCAACGCCTCGGCTGGCTCGGTCGCTGCGGCGCGACGCGACGGATAAATCGTCGCAATGACGGTCAGTACGAGTGCGATGCCGGTGATCCAGGCAACTTGCGGCCAGCGGACTTCTGAGGGCACTTGGGTAATGTAGTAAACATTGGGATCGAAAATATGCATGCCGAGCGCATTCTCGATTGCCGGCACGATGGTTTCGACATTCAACGCAAGCACGAGCCCGAGCGCACAACCCAATAGCGCGCCGAACCATCCGATCACGATGCCTTGCGTAAAAAACACCCCGACGACCGCGCGCGGCGTCATGCCGACGGTGCGCAGAATGGCGATGTCATTGCGCTTCTCATTCACGACCATGACGAGCGCCGCGACGATGTTGAACGCAGCCACAGCAACGATCAGCATCAACAACACCGAGGTCATCGTCTTTTCGATCCGCACCGCGCGAAACCAGGTCGCGTTTTCGATCGACCAATTGCTCGACTTGAGTCCCTCGCCGAGTTGCTCGGCAATGATGGGTGTGCGCGTGGGTGCGGCGAAGATATCAGTGAATTTCAAACGTAACCCGCCGGGCATG
>CAZIXV010000304.1:0-4764 GCA_964543105.1 uncultured Steroidobacteraceae bacterium | reverse complement strand
TATCGCCGATCGCCTTCTTTCAAACCGACTGAACCACTTTCAGCACGTTTTCAACGGTAAATCCAAAGTGCTTGAACAAATCCTTCGCCGGCGCGGATGCGCCGAATGAGTTCATCGACACCACGGCGCCTTGCGGGCCGACATAGCGCCACCAGGTTTCCGATGAGGCGGCTTCGATCGCGACGCGGCGCGCCACATTTCGCGGCAGTACCGATTCACGATAGGCGGCGTCCTGCGCTTCGAACACATTCGTGCTCGGCATCGACACGACGCGAATACGCCGGCCTTCCGTTTCGAGCGCCGCGGCCGCGTCCATCGCGAGCTGCACTTCTGAACCGGTCGCGATCAAGATCACTTCCGGCTCACCTTCACAATCCTTAAGTACGTAACCGCCGCGGCGCACGTTTTCGAGCTGCTGTGGCGTGCGCTGCTGTGCCGGCAACGCTTGGCGCGTCAGCGCAAGCACCGTCGGCGCATCGTTGCGTTCAATGGCATCAACCCATGCGATCGCCGTTTCGACCGTATCGCACGGCCGCCAGACGAACATGTTCGGAATGATGCGCAGGCTGGGAATGTGTTCGATCGGCTGATGCGTCGGACCGTCTTCGCCCAAGCCGATCGAATCGTGCGTCAACACATAAATTACGCGTTGACGCATCAGCGCCGACATACGCATCGCATTGCGGGCGTAATCCGAAAAAACAAGGAAGGTCCCGCCGTATGGAATGAAGCCGCCGTGCAGGGCGACGCCATTCATGATTGCAGCCATACCGAACTCGCGCACGCCGTAATGCACGTAATCGCCCGACGGTTCCTGCGCGCTCCACACGCGCGAATCCTTGCGATTCGTGTTGTTGGAGCCGGTGAGATCGGCGGAGCCGCCGAGGAATTCCGGCAGCGCTGGACCGAAGGCATTCAGGGCTTGCTGCGAGGTCTGGCGCGTCGCAAAAGGCGCCGTATTTTGTGCCGTTTGAGCCACGTATTGAGCGACGACCTGCTGCCAGTGCTCGGGGAGCCGACCGGCCATGCGGCGCTCATATTCGGCGGCAAGCTGCGGATGTGCCGCACGGTAGGCTTCGAATTTCTGTTGCCACGCCGCTTGCGCCGCGGCGCCGCGTCCGCGCGCGTCCCAACCAGCGACGACTTCGCCCGGGATCTGGAACGGCTCATAAGGCCAATCGATGTGCTTACGGGTGGCTGCAACTTCATCGGCGCCGAGCGCCGCACCGTGCGTCGCCTCGGTGCCCTGCTTGTTGGGCGAACCCCAGCCGATGACGGTTTTGCAACAGATCATGCTGGGTCGAGCGGTATCGGCCCGCGCGGCCTTGATCGCGGCGTCGATCGCTTGCGGATCGTGGCCGTCGACATCGCGCACGACATGCCAGCCGTAGGCTTCGAAGCGCTTGGGCGTGTCATCGGAGAACCAGCCTTGCACTTCGCCGTCGATCGAAATGCCGTTGTCGTCGTAGAAGCAGATCAGTTTGCCGAGCCCGAAGGTGCCCGCGAGCGAGCAAGCTTCGTGGGAGATGCCCTCCATCAAACAGCCATCGCCCAGGAAGACATAGGTGTAGTGGTCGACGATTTCATGACCGGGACGATTGAACGCGGCGGCCAGCGACTTCTCTGCGAGCGCCATGCCGACCGCGTTCGCCAATCCCTGACCCAGCGGACCGGTCGTGGTTTCGATACCCAACTCCGGGTCGTGCTCGGGATGTCCCGCCGTGTGCGAGCCGAGTTGGCGGAAGCGCTGCAGCTGCTCAATCGGCAACGGATAGCCGGTCAGATGCAGCAGTGCATACAGCAACATCGAGCCGTGGCCATTCGAGACGACGAAGCGATCGCGGTCGGGCCAACGAGGATCAGCTGGGTTGTGTTTGAGATGGTCGTTCCAGAGCACTTCGGCCAAATCGGCCATGCCCATGGGCATGCCTGGGTGTCCGGAATTCGCTTTCTGCACGGCATCCATCGCCAAGGCACGAATCGCGTTTGCCAACTGGCGGCGATGCAATGACATGAAACTCTCGTCGGGTCTGGAAAAAGGCGCGCATTTTGGACCATCGAGGCAGGCGAACCAAGTGCTATGGCTGATTGTCCGATTAGCACGCACGGTGGTTCCGCGGATTGACGCCGCGGTTCCGCGGATTGCGCGCGTCGCTGTCGGCATCCGCGGACGAGTGGCGCACGATGAGACGGAGCGCAAACATTAGCGACTTCGCGCGCTAACCCATGGAACGTTTTGACCTCGGTCACCCTTTTGCCGGTAATTCGCTGGGTAAGATGCCGACCGATAACACTCCAGGATGATTATGTCGTCCGACGTCGTGTCCGCACGGCCCGGAAGCTCAACACGACGTCTTTATGCAGTCTTTTCGCTTCATACAATTCAGTGACATGCACTTGTTCGGCGATGCCGCCGGACGCTTGCGTGGAGTCGTCTGTTTACCCGCGCTGCAAGCCGCGATCGCCGATGCCAGCCGCCGTTGCCCCAACCCCGATGGCATTTTGTTGACCGGTGATCTGGTTCAAGACGATCCCGACGGATATCGCTGGATTCGCCACCTCTTTGGCAACTCTTCCGTGCCGGTGATGTGCCTGGCTGGTAATCATGATCTTCCTGATCACATGCGCGCCACGTTGGCGCAACCGCCGTTTAGTGTCGGTGGGGAGATCGAATTCGGCCGCTGGTTGATCGTCATGCTCGACACCTGGGTTGAGCATTCGGCCGCCGGGCGCATCGGTGCTGCTGCGCTCGCGCATCTGCGTCAGGTACTCGCACAGCATCGCAACAAGCACGTGCTGGTGTGCTTGCATCACCATCCAATCGCGATGCGTAGCGAGTGGCTCGATCAGGTCGGACTCGAGGATTCGGATGAATTCCTGAGCATCGTGCGCGAGCACGCCAATGTACGCGGCGTCTTGTGGGGCCATGTACACCAGTCGCTCGACAGCTTCGTGCAGGGCGTGCGCTTCATGGCATCGCCAGCGACCTGCGCACAATTCCTTCCCCGCAGCGCCGATTTCGCCATCGATGACCGCCCGCCAGGCTACCGCGTACTCGAACTCATGCACGACGGCTCGATCGCCACCGAAGTCGTCTGGCTCGAAAGTTACGCCGAACGCAGCGTCGCCTGATTGCGGGCGCAGGCCCAAAGCCCAACGCCTGTACACTGCGGGCTCCTTTGCCCGACGACGCACCTCGCGTTGGAGATCTCACGCCATGATCCGGCGCCTCACTCTGTGGCTATCTCTGCTGACCTTTGGTTTCGCACACGCGGACGAACCCGCGAGCGTGCTCTGGTCGATGAAAGGCGAGACGAACACGGTCTACCTGCTCGGCTCGGTGCATTTTCTGCGGCCGTCCGAGCAATTGCCTGCATCCGTTGATGCCGCCTACCAGGACGCAGAGCAACTCGTCATGGAGATCGATATGGACGATCTCGATCCGTTGCAGGCGCAGCAACTCACGTTCGAACTCGGCTTATTGCCGGATGGCCAGTCATTGGAAGCGCTGCTCGGTGCGGCCACTTATAAGAATGTCGCCGATTACGCGCGTTCGCTCGGCGTCGAGCCGGCGGTCATCAACCGCCTAAGGCCTTGGCTCGCCGCGTTGACCCTCGTGCAAGTCCAATTGATGAAACTGGGCCTCGACCCGAACGCGGGCATCGAGCAGCGCTTCGTCGCGCGCGCCGCCCAAGACAACAAGGAGATCCATGGGCTCGAAACGCTGCGTGAGCAGTTTTCGATCATGGCGAGCCTGCCCGAAGCCCAGCAGCGCCAGTTTCTGCTGTACAGCGTCGAAGATACCGAACGCGCGATTCAGGAGGTCGACGAACTGATCACCGCTTGGCGCGAAGGCGACATCGATCGCTTGTCGGCGTTGTTGACCGAGGGCTTCGAGCAGTATCCCGAGCTCTACCGGCCGATCACCGTCGATCGCAATCGCCGCTGGATTCCGCCGATCGAAGCGTTGCTCGACGATCGCGACGACTATCTCGTCATCGTCGGCGCACTACACCTGGTCGGCAAGGACAGCGTGATCGATTTACTCGAGCAGCGCGGGCATACGCTCACGCGGCATTGATTGCTGGAAGAGGTTGCGATTGCGGGCGCACTCAGGTCCCGCGCAATACGAGCGCCGATCCAAGCCATACCGCGAGCAAGCAAACCGCGACGGAGCCGACGGCGTTCGCGAGCGCGAAAGCCAGTTTGCCGTCGCGCAACAACTGCAGCGTTTGCAGACTGAAGGCGGAAAACGTCGTGAATCCGCCCAGGAAGCCGATCATGACGACATCACGAATGAACGATGCATGCGCGCGCTGGCCCGTCATGAGCCACGCGGCGCAAATTCCGATCACGAACGAACCGAGCACATTCACAGCAAGCGTTCCCCACGGAAACGCCTGGCCGACGCGCTGCGCGATCAGAACGCCGAGTCCGTGCCGGGACACACCCCCGAGCGCGCTGCCCACTGCGATCAAAATCCATGTGGGCATGAGGATTCTTTCGTGTCAGCGCCGATCCAGTGAGACGACTTGGGCGCGGGGCGAATCAGATCTCGACCATCTCGAAATCTTCCTTGCCGGCGCCGCAGTCCGGACAGCGCCATGACAGCGGCACGTCTTCCCATTTGGTGCCTGGTGCGATGCCGGCGACGGGATCTCCATTCTCTTCCTCGTACACATATCCACAAATCACACACATATAAGCTTTCATCGCAGGAAGAGATCGCCGTTTCGCAAAAGAGGCGCGATTAAAGCGAGAAGA
>CAZIXV010000303.1:0-4787 GCA_964543105.1 uncultured Steroidobacteraceae bacterium | reverse complement strand
GCTCCGACTTGATCTGCAGGATGGTGATCTTGTCGACCAATTCGCCGGGGGAGATAGGAACGTGGATTTCTGTGGACATGACTCGAACCACTTGAGTGAAATGAACGATCGCATTCTAAGTCGATGCGATCGAGCGCACGTGGTGTGCTGCTATGGTGCTGCGACCTTAAGGCGGATACCTTACGTGGCCCGATCATAGGGGCCAGTTCAAACATTCACCAGCGATGCCACTTGGAAATCCTCTCGTCATTCGCTTCGGCGCGCTCGGCGACACGGTTATCTTGACAGTGCTCATTCGCGCCCTCCATGCACGCTTTGGCGCGCCTGTGGATGTGCTCGGTTCGGGGGCGTATACGCGCGATCTGCTGCACGGTCAGCCGGGTGTTGGACAGGTGCACTTCGTGACCTCGCGTCATACGCCGTATCTTTTCAATCGACCAAAAATCGAAATCGTCCAAGCGCTGCGTGGGCGCGCGCCCGGGCCGACTTGGTGGGGACATGTCGCGGGCAACAGCGGCCTTGACCTCCTCGATCGCGCGGGGTGGTCGCGCGATTTGGTGTGCCGCGCGAGTGATTGCCCCGGCCTGCCGGATGACAACTTCTCCGACTACCTGCGCAGGTTCGCAGCGATGACGCCCGCCGCGGTGAGCGAACAGGCACCGACGCTGCCGATCGATTTTCCGGCGGTACCATCCCTGACGATCGATGCCGAAATGCGCAGCGATCTCGAACGCTGGCTCGTCAACCGCAATCTTGCAGATCGCCCGCTCATCCTCGTGCAAGCGGGAAACAAACGGACGATGCGCCCGCGGCTGCGGTCACGACGCCGTGCGTCCAATACGAAGTACTGGCCCGAAGCCGACTGGGCTGAAGTGTTGCGCGGCTTGCGCGAGTCGCATCCGGAGCATGCGTTACTGTTACTCGGTGTGCCCAACGAAGCGTCTTTGAATGAAGACATCCTCACGCTCGCCAAGGTGAGCGACGCTTACAACGTTGCGCGCGAGTTACCGTTGCGTCGTTTGATGGCGCTTGCAGCGCGCGCGGATGGGCTCATCACCGTCGACTCGGGTCCCGGCCATGTCGCAGCAGCAGTCGGCGGTGCGGTCGTCGTGCTGTTCGGCAAAGCGAATCCAACGTTCTACGCGCCGCGTGGTCCCGGGGCTTGCGTCATTTCGTTGCAACGCGAACTCGAGGGCGAACCCTCGATGCTGGCTCTCACCCCGCGCGATGTCCTCGATGGGTGGCAGCGAATGCGAGCTGCCAAGCAAAGCTGTGGTGCTGCGCACGAACCGGCAAGCACTGGAATTTTGCAGTTCGCATGAGCGAGGCCGGCATTCAAGGCGAGCGTGCTGCGACGGCCTCTGCGTCGATATTGCCGATTAGCCTCATCGTCATCACGAAGGATGAGGCGCTGGCGATCGGGCGCTGTCTCGATAGCGTGCCGTTCGCCGCTGAGAAGCTCGTGATCGATTCGGGAAGCGAAGATGGCACGCCGGAAATCGCAATACGCCATGGCGCACGCGTCATCCAGCAAGCGTGGCTCGGCTTTGGCGAGCAGCGCAATTTTGCGACGACGCAAGCAAGCCATGACTGGATTCTGGTGTTGGACGCGGACGAAGCATTGAGCCCGACTCTGGCGAGCGAGTTGCAACGAGAGCTACCGGCGCTGATGCAATCTTCGGCCGCAGGCGCTGTGTTGCGTCGGGAAACATGGTTCATGGGCGCGCGCATGCGCTGGTATCGTCCCATGGTCGATGAGAAACACGGGCGCATCTACCATCGACAACGGGCACGCTGGACGGATGTTCGCGTGCACGAGTCGCTGGTGTTTGATGGGCCGACTGCGACATTCGAAGCGCGCTTCATTCATCTCAACGATCCCACTCTTCCGCATCGGCAACTGAAGATGTTGAGGTATGCGGAATTGAAGGCGCTCGATTGGTGCGAGCGCGGCCGCTATGTGCCGATGTGGCTGACGCCGTTCGTGTTCTTGGCGTCGTTCCTGAAAGATTACTTTCTGCGGCTTGGCGTACTCGACGGATGGCGCGGTTACATCATCGCGCAGCTCTCTGCGAACTATGCCGTCTACAAGCGCATGCGTTATTACGAGCTGAAACGTAATCCGGAATCGCGCGCCATGGCGGCTGCGCTTCTGCGCCGCTTGTGGAATGATCCTTGAGCGTGAGTCCATGCAGTTGAATAGGGGCCGATGGGCGTGAAGATTGCCGTCATTCTCAGTACGTACAATGCGCCGCAGCGCCTCGAGCCGACGCTCATCGGCTATGCCGCACAGAAGCCGCGGAATTTCGAGGTGATCATCGCGGATGATGGATCCTCCGAGACCACGCGCGAACTCATCCAAGACATGGCGCGCGTATGTCAGATGCCGATCAAGCACGTCTGGCATGAAGACAACGGCTTTCGTAAATGCCGAATCATGAATCAGGCCGTGCTGGCGACCAACGCGGACTACCTCATCTTCTCCGATGGCGATTGCATCCCGCGTCATGATTTCGTTGCAGTCCATGCAGCGCGTGCGCGGCCCGGACGATTTCTGTCGGGCGGCTATTTGAAACTGCCTGCCGAGACGAGCGCGCGAGTCGACCGTCAAGCGATCGAAGCCGGGTGGGTAACCGATCCGGATTGGCTCAAGAAGAACGGCATGCGGCGCTCGCACAAGCTGGCGAAGTTGAGCGCATCAGGCTGGAAAGCCGAACTCATGAATTGGTTGACGCCGACTCGTGCAAGCTGGAACGGTCACAATGCGTCGTGCTGGCGCTCCGATGCGTTACGAGTGAACGGCTTCGATGAACGAATGACGTATTGGGCTGAGGATCGCGAATTCGGCGAGCGTCTCGAGAATGCGGGGATTCGCGGCGTACAGATCCGCTGGTCGGCGATCTGTGTTCATTTGCATCACGATCGTCCTTATCGCACCGATGCCGGCCGCACGAAGAATCAGCAGATTCGCGATGTGACGAAAGAAGCGCGTGCGGTATGGACGCTCGATGGGATTTTCAAAACACCGCATTTGCCGCAGGCAGCAGAAACGCAGGGCGTCGCGGCGGACATTCTGCTGCGGGAATATCAGCCGGGTTGAGCGTCAGGGCGCTCGCCGCCTGAAGGCACATCGCGTCAGCGTCGTCGCGACAGACTTTGCAGGACGCTGTGCAGTTTGCGAATGACTTCATCGGGCGTGATCAAGTCCATCACGCCATGACGTTCAATCTTCGTCGTCCAGGGTATTTCATGCGCGGGCTTGCCAAGAAAGCGGCGCGCCGCCGCATCGTATTTGTCCACGCACCATTGACGACTCAGGTAAGGGCCGCTGCGTGCCGGATTCGTCGCTGCGTAGAGGCCGATGACCGGGGTTTCGACAGCGGAAGCCATATGTGCCGGCCCGGAGTCGGGTGTCAGCACGATCCTTGCGCGCTGGAGGGTCGCCAAGAGCTGCGGCAGGGTGTCTTGGCCGATGTTGTTTTCGACCGGTTGCTTCATCCGCGCGACGATGGCTTCGCCCATGTGCTTTTCGATTTCACTGCGACCGCCGACGAGCACGATGCGTAAACCCAGCGCACCGGCTGCGTAGTCCGCGACTTGCGCGTAATACTCGGCGCGCCAATTGCGCAGGCGATGGCTCGAGCACGGACTGATGACGAGCGTTGGCTTGTCGTCGGGAATCAAGTCGCGCGCGTATTCGTGTTCGGCTTCGGTGAGTGGAATATCCCAGCGCAACACCTTTTCGTAGACGCCGAATTTCTCGGCGAACCCGAACAGGGAATCCATCACGTGCTGGCGTTCCGCGGGACGCAAACGATTGGTCGTGAACAGCCACTGCAATTCGCGCGCGCGTTTGCGATCGAAGCCCAGCTTGATCTTGGCGGGGATCAGCATCGACAGCAGGCTGGCGCGCAACGCCAACTGCATGTGCATTAAGACGTCGAACTCGCGCCCGCGCATCGCCTTGCGCAGGGTGCGAACCGCAGACCAGTGACTGCTCTTATCGACGACGATGAATTCGATGTCGGGAATCCGTCCCATCAACTTCGCTTCGACGCGGCCGATGACCCAGGTGAACTTCGTGTGCGGCCACGCACGTTGCAGCGTGCGAATCACCGGCAGCACATGGCAGGTGTCGCCGATCGCTGAAAGGCGCAGCACGCAAACGGATGTCGGGACGGTGTTGAACAGGGAAGCGGCCATTGCAGGTGGTTAAGGCGGGGCAAGCAACGATCGACGGGCAAACGGCGGCGGAATCTGCAATCTCGAGTTACGTGCGTATGCGGGCATCGACTATGCTGGTTCCTGTTTTATTTCTTGCCGTGACCTTACGCCCGTCGCATGTCTTCCATCGTCGAACATTTTCAGCCTGTGCCCCGCGGCGGCATCGTATACGACCCCGCCCGATTGCGTAACCCGCAGGCCGAGCTGTTCACGCGTGAGTATTGGGCGCAACGCAATGCACTCACAGAATTGTCCGGTGGCCGCGGCAGCGTTTGCGTACTGCGTACTGACAACGATGAATGGATTCTGCGCCACTACCGTCGCGGTGGTTTCGCAGCGCGAATCTCCAAGGATCGATATTGGTGGACGGGTGCGGCCGCGACGCGTTCGTTTTGCGAGTGGCGCTTACTTGCGCAATTGCATGAGCGCGGCCTGCCGGTGCCTGTGCCGGTCGCAGCGCGTTATGTCCGCACGGGACTGTTGTATCGCGCGGATCTCATCACCGTGCGCCTGGCGAATGCGCGCACGCTGACTGAAATGATGCGCAATCGTTCTCTCGACTT
>CAZIXV010000302.1:0-4810 GCA_964543105.1 uncultured Steroidobacteraceae bacterium | reverse complement strand
CCGGCGCGGGCCAGCACGTTCAGATCGTACTTCGCGTTTTGCGCAACTTTGAGCGCTGCAGCAAAAGTGCCGCCCGAGGAAATACCCACGAAAATGCCTTCTTTCGCCGCGAGATTGCGCGCGGTTTGAATCGCCTCCTCATCGGTCACCGTCACGATTTCGTCAGCCACCGCGCGGTTCAGTACGGCGGGTACGAAGTCCGGCGTCCAGCCTTGAATCTTGTGTGGCTTGAACTCCGCGCCTGACAACAATGCTGCAGCCGCTGGCTCCGTTGCGATGATTTTTACGTCAGGGCGCGCCTTCTTGATCATCTCTCCGGCGCCCGTGAGCGTGCCGCCGGTCCCCCAACCCGACACCCAGAAATCGAGCCGCTTGCCGGCGAAGTCACTGAGGATTTCCGGTCCCGTCGTGCTGCGGTGGTATTCAGGGTTCGCCTGATTTTCGAATTGGCGCGCGAGAAACCAACCGTGCTTGGTCGCCAGCTCTGCCGCTTTACGCACCATGCCGGTGCCGCGCTCGGCCGCAGGCGTGAGAATCACCTTCGCACCAAGCATGCGCATGATCTTGCGCCGCTCGATCGAGAATGATTCGACCATCACGGCAACGAAGGGATAACCCTTCGCCGCGCACACCATCGCAAGCGCGATGCCGGTGTTGCCGCTCGTTGCTTCGACGACGGTTTGACCGGGCTTCAACGCGCCGCGGCGCTCGGCGTCTTCGATGATGGCAATCGCCAGGCGATCCTTCACCGATGACAGCGGATTGAAGTTCTCGCACTTCACATACATCGTGACATTCGCAGGTGCGAGGCGATTGATCTTGACGATGGGCGTACGGCCGATCGTTCCCAGAATATTCTCGTAGATCATGGATAAGAGCTCGCGGCTTGAGGTCGATGCAAAACGTCGGTGGAAACTCGCCGCAGGGTGATCTGCACCCCGCGGCACGTCAACTGAACAATCGTTATCTCTTCATCGCTCGACGAGTCTTCGCAACGTCGCGCTCGCGCAGCCAGCTATGGATCCGCTCCGGCACGTCGCGCTGCGCCGAGCCGCTCACGTAGATGCCGATATGACCGCCGCGAAACTCGTGCGTCGTGTAGTCCTTGCTCCCGATGAGCTTGCCGAGCGGCTTACTCGCCGAGGGCGGCACCAGATGATCCTGGGTTGCATAAATATTGAGTAGCGGCAGCTTGATCGTCCGCAAATCCACACGCCGGCCGCCGAGCTCGAGTTCGCCTTTGGCGAGACGGTTTTCTTTCACGAACCATTGCATGAACTGCCGAAACATCTCGCCAGGCTGATCAGGGCTGTCGAAGATCCACTTTTCCATGCGCACGAAATTTTCGAGCGCACTGACGTTGTCGATGTGGTCCATGAGGCCCACGTACTTCTGACTCATCAGCCGAAACGGCATGAGCCCGACAAACAGTGCGTTGAGCATCTCGCCCGGCACATTGCCGGTCGTACGCACCAATTGCGCCAGATCGATGTGCTCCGACCACTTGGTCAGCAAATTCTCAGGCGTATGAAAATCGACGGGCGCGACCATCGTGATGAGATTGCGGATACGCGCCGGCTCGAGCGCTGCGTAACACAACGATAAGGTGCCGCCTTGGCACACACCGAGCAGATTGAGTTGCGGTTGGCCGGACGCCTCGCACACTGCTTCGGCGCAGCGCGGCAGATAACGCAGGACGTAGTCGCTGATTTCCAGATAACGATCGGCGCCATCCGGATAGCCCCAATCGATCAAGTAAACGTCCACACCGCGATCGAGCAGACGCCGGATCAATGATCGATCCGGTTGCAGGTCCATCATGTACGGGCGATTCACCAGCGCGTAACAAATCAGCACGGGCACGCGCACCCGCTCAGAATCGGCCACGCCCTCGACCGGCCGATAGCGATACACCGTCAGCTTGTCCAGCGAGAAAATCGCGTCCTTCGGCGCACCGCCGATCGTCACATCGCCAACGCGCGCGAGCGCGCTCAGGCCATGCGCCACACGTTGATTGAATTCCTGCATTTCGCGGGAGATCTTGTCGACGTCGAGTTCCGGCCGAGTCATCGCGAACGCTCCTTCGATCGAGCTTTGGGCACGGTCTTGGCCGTTTTGCGAGCGGCTTTCGCTGTCCGCGAGCTCGAGCGTTTCGCAACGCTCGCCCGGCGTCGTGTCGGTACGGCGCGCTTGCTGGACAAGGTATCGAGTTGCTGGCGCAACTCGCGGATCTGTCGATGCACCGAATTGATTTCCGAGCGCGTCGGCAAATCGAATTGCGCAAGCAGGTGCTCGAGGATCGTTTGCACGCGCGCGCGCAACCGCATCGTTGCGTTGCCAAGTTCAGCCTGCAATTTGGAGTACGAAGCGCTATGTGCGAGGCGGCTGTACGCTTGTTCGCCGCACTCGACCCATAAGTCGTACAACTCGCGAAAACTATCGATGCGTTGCGGCGCGTCGCGCTCGCGCAGGCGTTGCTCCAGCAATTCGAGTGCTGCGAGCTGCACTTTCACCAATTCCGCGCGTAGCTCGTGCTCGAGGCGCTTGCATTGCGCTTGCGCCTGCGCCAATTCGCGCCACGCTTCGGTTTGTTCACGAGCCAGGCCGATCGGTGGCAGGCGGCCGAGAAACTCAGCGGCCTGCTCCGCCAGGCTCGATTGCAACAGGCTGGCGTTCGACCAGGCGCCCAGCATGGGATCGCCGATATTGAAAGGATCGAGGTGGGCCGCAGAGGCGCCAGAGGCGCTCGCGAACTGGCGCAAGCCATCGAAGAATGCTTGTCCCGTCGCCGCCCAGCGCCGCGCAAGATCCTCCGTCTCCTCGTCCGGCGCAGCGTTCTGCGTCGATTGCGCGAGTGAGTCGCGTTGGCGAGCGATCCAATCAGCGATCCAATCGCTGTCGTGTGTTTCTCGATCCGTCATATTCAATGAGCAATGTGGGCTGACGAGCTTTATGTCAGCAGAACACTCGTGTGTTGCAGTGCCAAATCGGCGTCGCTACAGTAGCCCGCCTTCGCAGTGCCCGCGGTTTACGGGCGCGGGGCGTCGCATCGAACGACCTATTGTCACAGAAAATCGAGCCGGCGAGGCTACCAAACGCCGTGGGCCAGGCTCGAAAACTTGCAACGTCGGCTCGCCATGGCGAAGCGACGGAAGAGGCCGAGCAATGAGCGCAGAACGCGTGATCAAAAAATACGCAAATCGTCGTCTCTACGATGCGTCGCAAAGCCGTCACATCACACTCGACGACATTCGCAGCATGGTGATTGCAGGTGAGCGCGTCAAAGTCATCGAAGACAAGACGAATGCAGACATCACGCGACTTATCTTGTTGCAGGTCATCGCGGATCAAGAGCAATTCGGTCGGCCAATCTTGTCGACGCCGCTGCTCGAGTCGCTGATTCGCTTCTATGGCAATTCGCTACAAGGATTTTTGAGCACCTACCTGGAGAAAAGCGTCGAGACCTTCATGCGTCAACAGGACGTGGTCCAATCGCAGCTCGCACGCATGATGACCAACGCACCTTTGAGCACGATGTCGGAGCTCACCCGCCACAATCTCGAACTGTGGGGCAAGATGCAGGAAAGCATGCTCGCAGCCTTCAACCCTCCTTCGCCACCACCGCCTCCACCTCCCGTGCCTCCCGCCGCACAGCCAAACGATCAAGACACTGAAGACGAGCCGAAAGGAACCTCTTGAGGCGTCAGCGTGTAACGTGTGATGCGGATCTGCTTCGTCGCCTCTGAAATCGCACCGCTTGCCAAGACCGGCGGACTAGCCGATGTCGCGGGCGCACTGCCTCGCTATCTGCAAGCGCGTGGTCACGACATTCGTCTGTTCATGCCGCTGTATTCGAGCATCGGCATCAGCGCCCTCGGCGCTGCTCGCGTGGAGTCAGCGCAGGACATCGACGTACAACTGGGCGATCACCGCTACCGCTTTTCGGTACTGCAAGCGCAGCTGCCCGATTCTTCGGTGCCGTTGTATTTGATTCATTGTCCGGCCGCGTTCGATCGCGCCTCGATCTATACCAACGGCCCCGACGAGCACTTGCGTTTCCTCGTATTGCAGCGCGCCGCTTTGGAGACCTGTCAGCGTCTGCAATTCGCGCCCGATATCGTTCATTGCAACGATTGGCACACGGCGCTGATGCCCATCCTGCTCAAAACGGCCTATGCCTGGGATCGCCTGTTCGAGCGGACCAAGACCGTCATGTCGATTCACAACATCGGCTATCAAGGCGTCTTCCCGGCAAGCACGCTGTATGACGTTGGCACGGACATTCGCTGGATCGTCGACCCAGTCGTTGCATCGAGCGGCAGCATCAATTGGTTACGCGAAGGCATTCGCCACGCGGACCGTCTCTCGACAGTGAGTCCGACCTACGCCGAGGAAATTACCACCCCGGGCGGCAGCCACGGACTCGACACGGTGCTACGCGCCCGCGGCGATCGCGTCATCGGCATTTTGAATGGCGTCGACTATTCGCAATGGGACCCAGCGACCGATCGCTATCTCAAGCATCCGTACTCCATCGACGACCTCTCCGGTAAAGCAGCGACCAAGCGTGCTTTACTCGATTGGTTGAACTTGCCGGTGGCGCCTGAGACACCGTTGATCGGCATGGTGTCGCGCATGACGGTGCAAAAAGGTTTCGATCTGCTCTTCGATTCGCTGCCTGAAGTATTGACCCATCGCAATGTTGCATTGGTCGTACTCGGGTCGGGCGATGCGCATTACGAAGACTTCTTCGCGGGCCTGCAGCAGCGCTTTCCCGAACGCGTGGTGTTTCATCGCGGCTATCACGAAG
>CAZIXV010000301.1:0-4818 GCA_964543105.1 uncultured Steroidobacteraceae bacterium | reverse complement strand
ACCTCTCCTCCCTCGGTATCCGCGTCATGACCGTCGCGCCCGGCGTGTTCAAGACGCCCATGGTTGCCGCGCTTCCGCAAGAAGCTCAGGATTCGCTCGGCCGGCAAGTGCCGTTCCCGTCGCGTCTCGGACGCCCGGAGGAATACGCCGCCCTGGTCGCACACATCTGCGAGAACCCGATGTTGAACGGCGAGATCATTCGGCTCGACGGTGCGATTCGAATGGCGCCGAAGTAAACGGGCTACGGGCTACGGGCTACAGCCAGAATAAGAGGGAGTTGCTTCATACTTCGGGCCCGAGCCCCGGGCCCCGAGTCCCGAGCCCCGAGTATCGCCCCCATGATGCAAGCCCTACGCACGCTTTCATTGATCACTGTCGCGGTCTGGATCGGCGGCTGCACCGCGCCGACGCAACCCGCGGCGACGCCTGACAGGGCCGTCGCCGCGCTCGCGGTTCCCGTCGAGTACTACACGCTGAGCAACGGATTGCGGGTCGTATTGAGCGAAGATCGCTCGGTGCCGGTTGCAACGATCGGCGTCTACTACAACATCGGCTTTCGCATCGATCCGAAAGATCGCACCGGCTTCGCCCACATGTTCGAACACCTGATGTTCCAGGGCTCACAGAACCTCCCGAAGGGCGCGTTCTTCAAGACCGTCGAAGGTCTCGGCGGTCAGTTGAATGGTTCTACGCGTTTTGACTTCACGAACTACTACGAAGCGTTTCCTTCGAATGCGCTGGAAACGATGCTGTGGGCCGAAGCCGATCGCATGCGCAGCCTCGACATCACGCACGAGAACCTCGTCAACCAGCAAGGCGTCGTCAAAGAAGAAGTCAAAGTCAATGTGCTGAATCGCCCTTACGGCGGCTTTCCCTGGCTGCAATTGCCGCAGGTGGCGAACGAGAACTGGTACAACGCCCACAACTTCTACGGCGATCTGCAAGACATCGATGCTGCGACGCTCGAAGAGGCGCGCGCGTTTTTCGATACCTACTACGCGCCGAACAATGCGGTACTCGTCATCGCCGGCGACTTCGATACGCCGAACGCCAAACGCTGGATCGCGCAATATTTCGAATCGATCCCCAAGCGGCCAGTGCCGCCGCTGCCTGATATTTCCGAGCCGCGACAGACACAAGAAAAACACGCGACCCTGCCGGATCCGCTTGCGCCGCAACCTGCGCTCGCGATTGCGTATCACGTACCACCACGCTGGACCGCCGAACATTTTGCTTTCGGCTTGATCGACGAGATCTTGTTGCAAGGCGAGGCTTCGCGCTTGCATCGCGATCTCGTGCAGCGCCGCGGCTACACCGATCAGGTGTGGGGCGGCATCAATCTGCTCGGCAACATGTTCAATTACAGCGGCCCAATGCTGTGGTCCGCGGCGCTACTGCACGATCCAACGACGAGCCGCGAGAACATCATCGACGCGCTCGATGAAAACATCGAGCGCTTGCGCACCGAACTCGTGAGCGAGGACGAACTGGATCGCGCGCGTCGCAAGATTCGTGCGGAGCTCTATGATCTGGTCGGCTCGAGCACGAAGCTCGGGCTCGTCGACCTGCTCGCCTGCTTTGCGTTGTTCGATGATGAGCCCGAACGCATCAACCGCATCGAGGCCGAGTTTGCCAAGGTGACTCCCGAATTGATTCGCGCGACCGCGCAACAGTATTTGCGGCGCGGCAATCGCACAGTGCTTGTCATCGAACCTGGCGCCGCAGCCACCGCAGCAGCAGCGAGCGCGCCATGAAAACGCCGGCACTTCGCGTACTCGCCTGCGTATCCCTGCTCGCTTTTGCGACGACGCACGCGCAACAAACACCGCCGCCACCGGCGCCGCCGCGCCCATTCACGCTGCCCACACCGGGCAACATCACGCTCGATAACGGCTTGAAAGCGACGTTCATCGACTACGGCACGGTGCCCAAGGTCACGATTGCGATCACCTTGCGTGTCGGCGCATTGAACGATGGCGGTGAGACGTGGTTGTCCGATCTCACCGCCGAATTGATGAAAGAAGGCATGGAAGACAAAACGGCCGAACAGCTCGCCGATGCAGCAGCGGCCATGGGCGGTCAGATCGCGATCGGCGTTGGCGCCGATCAAACGACACTCTCGCTCGACGTGTTGTCCGAATTCGCGCCCGAGGCTGTGGCGCTGCTTGCGGAAGTGCTCACGCGCCCGCGCTTCCCCGAATCCGAACTGCCGCGGGTGCAGGCGAATTTCATTCGCAACTTGAGCGTGCAGCTTGCCTCACCGCAAGCGCAGGCACAGGCGGCATTCGCCGCCCTGCTCTTTCCCGATCATCCCTACGGCAAACTGTTTCCGACACCACAACAACTCCAGGCGTACACGATTGGCGATGTGCGCGACTTTTATGCGCGTCACTATGGCGCGCAACGCGCGCATGTTTATGTCGCAGGAAAGTTCGAGCGCGAACCCATCGAGGCGGCGGTACGCGAACATCTGGGCGATTGGCGCACGGGGCCAGAGGTGCTCGTTTTGCCCGCGCCGACACCCGAAGCGCCTGCTTTGAAGCTGATCGATCGCGCGGACGCGCCGCAATCGACACTGCGTGTCGGAACGCGCGTCATCGATCCATCTCACGCGGACTTCATGTCGCTGTCGGTGATGAACACATTGCTCGGCGGTGTACTGACTTCGCGCATCACGATGAATCTTCGCGAAGAGAAAGGCTGGGCGTATTCGCCGAATAGCAGCTTAAGCGCGTATCATCGCCATGCCGTGTGGGCCGAACTGGCTGATGTGAAAGCCGAATCGACCGGGCCCGCACTGCAGGAGATCTATAACGAGATCGAACGCCTGCAGAGCGAACCGCCCAGCGCAGACGAACTGACCGCGATCAAAAACTATCGCAACGGAATTTTCGTCATGTCCAATGCTTCGCGCAGTGGACTCATCGGACAGTTCGCGTTCATGGACTTGCACGGGTTGCCGATGCAGTGGCTGACGAGCTTCGTCGATCGCCTCTACGCCGTGACGCCCGAGCAGATTTCGGCAGCAGCACGCACGCATCTCGACCCGCAGCAGTTGTCAGTGGTCGTGGTGGGGGACCTCGCGAAGGTGCGCCCACAACTGCAAGACGTGGCACAACTACCGAGCGTCGCGCCTTGATTCGTCAGGCCGCGCAGTCAACAACATGTCGTAGAAGAGCAGGCTCATGTCAGAACGCGAAGTGATGGAGTATGACGTCATCATCGTTGGCGCCGGTCCCGCCGGACTCGCCACGGCGATCCGTCTGAAGCAATTGAAGCCCGACGTGAACGTGTGCGTTCTCGAGAAAGGCTCCTCTGTCGGCGCGCATTCCTTGTCCGGCGCCGTGCTGGAACCGGGTCCGCTCGAGCAGCTTTGCCCGAATTGGCGCAAGGACTACACCGGCATGAAGGTCCCTGCGGCGGAAGACGATGTGCGCGTCATGACACGCAAGTCATCGTTCAAGCTGCCCGACTTCCTCGTCGGCATGAAGATTTCGCCGTTCAACAATCACGGCAATTTCATCATCTCGCTAGGACAGCTCACGCCGTGGATGGCGCAAGAAGCCGAGAACCTCGGCGTGGAGATTTTCCCGGGCTTTTCCGCCGCCGAAGCGATATTCGATGAGAACGGCGCCGTCAAGGGCGTACGCACCGGCGATATGGGCCTCGAGAAAAACGGCGAGCCCGGCCCGAACTACACCCAGGGTGTCGATATCCACGCGAAGGTCACCGTGCTGTGTGAAGGCAGCCGCGGCTCGGTATCGAAGCAACTCATCAAGCGCTTCAATCTGCACGACGGCCACGACCCACAGACGTTCAGCCTCGGCTTCAAAGAGCTGTGGCAATTGCCGCCGGGGCGCGTGAAACCCGGTCGCATCGAACACTCGTTGGGTTGGCCGATCGACCCGAACACCTACGGCGGCAGCTTTCTGTATCACCTCGACGGCGATCGCGTGTATGTCGGCTACGTCGTCGGTTTGAACTACGAAGATCCGCGGTTGAAGCCCTTCGAGGCGTTCCAGCAATTCAAACACCACCCGCGGGTGAAGCCGCTCCTCGAGGGCGGCGAAATCCTCGCCGCAGGCGCGCGCACGATCGTTTCCGGCGGTTGGCAGTCACTGCCGACGATCGAAATGCCCGGTGCGATTCTCGTCGGCGACGCCGGCGGCACGCTCAATCTGCCGAAGATCAAAGGCATCCATCAGGCGATCCGCTCCGGTATGTGCGCCGGTGAGCACATCGCGGAAGTCGGCGACGCCAAGGGCTTCGATGCGCGCTATCGCGCCTCCGTCGGCGGCCGCGAATTGCATCGCGTCCGTAACGTCAAACCGGGTTTCAAACGCGGTCTGTGGTTCGGCCTGATCAATTCCGGATGGGAAGTGCTCACGCAAGGCCGCAGCCCCTGGACGCTGCGCAATACCGCGGATTGGTCGGCGCTCAAGAAGCTCGATGAGTACACCTCGCCCGATCGCGGCTGGGGTGAGCGCACGCTGCCGCCGCGCGATCGTCTAGCGTCGGTCTTTTTTGCGGGTAACGTTCACGATGAAGCGCAGCCCGCCCACTTGAAGGTGCACGACACCTCGATCTGCGTCGATCGCTGCACGAAGGAATACGGCAACCCGTGCGAAAACTTCTGCCCTGCCGGTGTGTACGAGATGGTCGATGACGGCCAAGGCAGCCGCCGCTTGCAGATCAATGCGGCAAACTGCGTCCACTGCAAAGCCTGCGACATCAAGGATCCTTACGAGATCATCACGTGGACCACACCCGAAGGCGGGTCGGGCCCCAACTATCAGAATTTGTGATTTGGAAGGTGAT
>CAZIXV010000300.1:0-4821 GCA_964543105.1 uncultured Steroidobacteraceae bacterium | reverse complement strand
GTCACCGCCCGGCTGCGCGCGTTCGGCGTGACGCTGCAGGCCACGCTCGGCGGCTTCGCGCTGGCTCTGGTCCTCGGCCTGGTGTGGGCGCTGCTGCGCATGACGCCGTACCGCTGGGTGTCGCGCAGCACGTTCTGGATCGTCGAGTTCGTCCGCTCGACGCCGCTGCTGATTCAACTCTATTTCTTGTATTACGTGCTGCCGGAATATGGCTTGACGCTCGCGCCGCTGACGATCGGCATCGTGGCGCTCGGCGTGCACTACTCCGCCTATACCGCGGAGGTGTATCGCGCCGGCATCGAAGCCGTGCCGCGCGGTCAATGGGAGGCGGCGCGCGCGCTTAACCTGCCTTCGCATTCGACGTGGACACGCGTCGTGCTGCCGCAAGCCGTACCCCCGACCGTGCCGGTGCTCGGCAACTACTTGATCGCGATGTTCAAGGACACGCCCTTGCTCGCCGCGATCACCGTCATGGAAATGCTGCAGACGGCGAAGCTGATCGGTGCGGAATCCTTCCGTTACCTCGAACCGTTGACCATCACGGGCGTGGTGTTCCTCGTCATCAGCCTCGCCGCCTCGTACGCGATTCGATCCTTGGAGACACGCTATGCCATCCGCCGCTGATCCAGTGCTGGAATTTCAAAGCGTGACGAAGCGCTACGGCGAGGTGACCGTACTCGAGGATTTCAATTTCACACTGGCGGCGGGGGAGAAAGTCGCGCTGATCGGGCCATCTGGCTCGGGCAAATCCACCGTCCTGCGCATCGCGATGACGCTCGAGGAAATTCAGCAAGGCAGCATCCGCGTGCACGGTGAATACTTGTGGCGCGATGGCGCGCCGGTGAGCCGTCGTGATACTCAGCGCGTACGCGCGCACCTCGGCATGGTGTTCCAGCACTTTCATTTATTCCCGCATTTGAGCGTGCTCGACAACCTCACGCTGGCACCACGCATCGCAGGCAGAGCGGACACACGGGCAGCTCAGGACAAAGCACGCGAACTGCTGCAACGCGTCGGTCTCGCCGACAAAGCTGACGCGTGGCCCGAGCAACTCTCGGGGGGACAAAAACAACGCGTCGCGATTGCACGCGCGTTAGCCATGCAACCGAACATCATGTTGTTCGATGAGGTGACCTCGGCGCTCGATCCCGAGATGGTCGGCGAAGTGCTCGACGTCTTACGTGAGCTCGGCACGAGCACCGACATGAGCATGCTCCTGGTGACGCATGAGATGGCCTTTGCCCGGCAGTTCGCCGATCGGGTCGCCTTCATGGACGGCGGGCGCATCGTCGAAGCCGGTCACCCGGAAAGCTTGTTCGGACAACCGCAGGAAGAACGCACGCAACAATTCCTGCGCCGCGTCCACGCAACCTGATTCGCTTGGCGCATGCAATGTAAGCCACGGCGACTTCGGAGGTGCGGCATACTCGCTGCCCACCTCTGCCGCCCGGGGCATTCATGGCCAGCAAGCGCAAATCCGTCCGCCACGCGTCGCGAAAGAAGAAAACCAAGAAGCGCCACGCGCGCCACATTGCGCTGACATCACGCAAGCGCGCCTTGAAATCCCGCGCCGGGCGCCAGCCGCTCTATCCGCCCATCGAACCGCATGCGTCGGGTTACTTGCGCGTATCTGACGAGCACGAGATCTACTACGAAGAATGCGGCAACCCGCAGGGTAAGCCGGCGGTATTCGTCCACGGCGGCCCCGGCGCAGGTTGCGACGTACGTGCGCGGCGTTTCTTTGATCCCGATGCCTATCGGATCATCTTGTTCGATCAACGCGGCTGTGGCCGCAGCCGTCCTCACGCCAGTCTCGTCGATAACACGACCTGGCATCTCGTCGACGATATGGAGCAGCTGCGCACTCATCTGAAGATCGATCAATGGCTGGTCTTTGGCGGCTCGTGGGGTTCGACGCTTGCGCTGGCCTACGCGCAAACGCATCCGCAGCGCATGAGCGAGATCGTGCTGCGCGGCATCTTCATGCTCTCGCCATTCGAATTGCGCTGGTTTTATCAAGAAGGCGCGAGCGCGCTGTTTCCGGATTTCTGGGAGCACTACATCGCAGCAATTCCGCCCGAAGAACGCGGCGATCTGATTGCGGCGTTCTATAAGCGCTTGACGAGCGATGATCGCGACACCCAAGTGAAAGCCGCGCGCGCCTGGTCGATGTGGGAGGCGGCAACGAGCTACCTGCATGTCAATGAGGAGAACGTGAACCGCTGGGGCGAAGAGGATTTCGCGATCGCCGTCGCACGCATCGAATGCCACTACTTCGTCAATCGCGGCTTCTTCGACAGCGAAGATCAACTGCTGAAGAACGTAGATCGCATCCGGCATATTCCTGCAGTCATCGTGCAGGGCCGCTACGATGTTATCTGTCCGATGCAGACGGCATGGGCGCTGCACAAGGCCTGGCCGGAAGCCGACTTTCGGATCGTGCCGGACGCCGGCCACTCGGCCTTCGAAGAAGGCAATACGCATGAATTGGTGAGTGCAACGGATCAGTTCAGGGAATGAACGGCCGGTCATGCACAACGTCCGCATTCTTTTTTTCGCACAGGCACTGACGGGTTCGGGTCTCACGGCTGTGGTTTTATTCGGCGGCATGTTGGCTGCCGAGCTGTCGCCGAATCCGGCATGGGCCACCCTGCCCGTTTCGCTCGCCGTCATCGGCATGGCGTTATCGACCGTCCCCGCCTCTTTTCTGATGCGTCTCATCGGCCGTCGCTCCGGACTCATCACCGGCGCGTGCACAGGCCTTGCTGCATCGCTGCTATGCGCCTACGCCATTTCTCGCAGCAGCTTCCTGTTGTTCTGTCTCGGCTCGCTGCTGATCGGCTCGGCAACGGCGGTGAGCGTACAGTATCGTTTTGCTGCAGCGGAAAGCGTCGCGCGCGAACGCGCAAGCCAGGCGATCTCATATGTATTGCTCGGCGGCATCGGCTCCGCACTGATCGGTCCGCAAGCGGCGATGGCGGCGCGCCATTGGACGGAGCATGAATACGCCGGCTCGTTTTTGATCGTTGCGGTCTTGTACACGCTCGGCGCAATCGTGTTGTGCATGCTGCGGCCGATGGCGCAAGCCGCTGCATCGACAACGAGCAGCGGGCCTTCAGTTGGCGAATTGCTGCGCGAACCCTTGCTGCGCACGGCTGTGCTCGCCGGCGCCGTCGCCTTCGGTGTCATGAGCTTCATCATGACCGCTGCGCCGGTGAGCATGCACGCGCTGCATCATCACAGCGCCGAAGCTACGACGTGGACGATTCAAAGCCACATTCTCGCGATGTATCTGCCCTCGTTGCTCAGCGGCAAGCTGATCGCGCGTTTCGGCGAGCGCGCAATGATGAATACCGGAAGCCTCTTGCTTGCGGCGAGCGCTGCGACGAGCCTGATCGGACATGGCGTGCCGCATTACTGGGTCGGGCTCGTGCTTCTCGGCGCCGGTTGGAACCTGCTGTTCACCGCCGGCACCTCACTACTCGCAACGCATTACAACGGCGTCGAACGACACCGCGCGCAAGGCATCAACGACTTCGTCGTCTTCACCTCACAAGCCGGTGTGTCGCTCCTCGCGGGCTTTGCCGTGATGCAGCTCGGCTGGGAGTGGACGAATCTCAGCGTATTACCGCTGCTCGTTTTGATGATCTACGTCGCGAGCCGCGAAGCGTCGCGCCCTGCACGCGCCGTTGCGTCTTGACGGAGCATCCATGCGCTCGATCACCTCATTGCTAGACATTGCGCTGCCCATCATCCAGGCGCCGATGGCCGGTTCGCAGGACGAAGCGTTGGCGCTGGCCGTCGCCGCGGCGGGCGGCCTCGGCTCCATGCCCTGCGCGCTGCTCGACGCGTCGCGCTTGGAGGCGGCGTTGCAGCGATTCGCATCTGTGTCGCAGCCCATCAATCTGAACTTCTTTTGTCATCAGATGAACGATCCCGATGTCAATGAAGCGGAGCGCTGGCAGCAAACGCTGGCGCCGTACTACCGCGAGTTCGGCATCGAACCCCCTCGACTCAGCACCGCCGGCGCACGACGCCCGCTCGACCTTGCCACACTCGATCGGCTCGAAGCATTTCGTCCGCGGGTCATGAGCTTTCATTTCGGTTTGCCTGAAGCAGCGCTGCTCGAGCGCATCAAGGCCTGGGGCACGAAGGTAATGGCGTCCGCGACCACGCTCGACGAAGGTAACTGGCTCGAGCGTCGCGGCGCAGACATCGTCATCGCTCACGGCATCGAAGCCGGCGGTCATCGCGGCCACTTTCTATCCGACGATCTGAGCCTTCAGCGCTCGACGATCGAACTCGTGGCGGCACTCGCTAAGCGCCTTACGATTCCAGTCGTCGCTGCCGGCGGCATCGGTAGCCGGCAAGACGTTGAACGATGCATCGCTGCTGGTGCGAGCGCCGTCCAGGTTGGCACGGCGTATCTGCTTTGCCCTGAGGCAAAGACTTCAGCGGTGCATCGCGCCGCGCTTCAAGAAGCGCATCGCCCCGCCGCCATCACCAATCTCTTCAGCGGCCGCCCCGCGCGCGGCCTCGTCAATCGCCTGATGCGTGACCTCGGCTCCCTATCAGAACAGGCGCCGACTTTTCCGTGGGCATCCCAAGCGCTCGCGCCCCTTCGCGCCGCAGCAGAAGCACGCGGGCTCGATGATTTCTCACCGCTTTGGGCTGGCACGAAGCCGAATGCGTTCGCGGGACTAAGCGCCGCTGAAATCACCAAGCGACTGGCCAGCTAAACTGACGTCGGCGTTTCCTCGGGAACGACTGCGATCGCTTCGATTTCAATCATCGCGTCAGGTGAATAAAGCGAAGACACTT
>CAZIXV010000299.1:0-4821 GCA_964543105.1 uncultured Steroidobacteraceae bacterium | reverse complement strand
GGACAGATTGAGATAGCGCTTCGTATGCCGCGGTTGAAAGTCGGTATAGAGTCCGAAGAGATCGTGAAAGACCTGGATTTCGCCATCGCAATGGGGGCCTGCGCCGATACCGATCGCCGGGATTGTCAGGCGTTGTGAAATGACTTTCGCCACCGTCGCGGGGACGAGTTCGAGCACGACGGCGAAAGCACCTGCCTGTTCCAGCGCTCGAGCGTCCGCAACCATCGCGAGCGCGCGATCCGGATCGCGCGCTTGAATGCGCGGACCACCGGTTGCGTGCGTCGATTGCGGCGTGAAGCCAAGATGGCCGCAAACCGGAATTCCAGCACGCACCAGCCGTTCGATCGTCGGGGCAATTTCCGCACCGCCTTCAACTTTGACGGCGCCGACGCGTCCGTCCTTCATGAGCCGTGCCGCACTGCGCAGTGCATCTTCGGCCGACACGTGATACGTCATGAACGGCAGATCACCGACCAGCAACGCCCGGCGCGTACCACGCTCGACCATTTGTGCGTGGTAGACGATTTGATCCAGCGTGACCGGCAGCGTCGTATCGTGCCCTTGCACGACCATGCCGAGCGTATCGCCGATGAGTATGAGCGGTACGCCCGCTGCATCGACGATTTGGGCCGCGGTGTAGTCGTAGGCGGTGAGTGCGGCGATGCGTTCGCCGCGACGCTTCATTTCGACGATATCCAATACGGATAGACGCTGCGATCTCATGGCGTTTCCGGCTTGCAATGGCGGGCGGCAACCATGCCTAGTCAAGGCTGCTATCGTCAATGCCGATTTCGGCTGTCGTTGTTAGGTCCGGTGATTCGGGTGTTAGAGCAGGCGGCCCCACATCGAGCTCTCGATGTGGGGCCGCTTTGCATCAGTAATTCTTACTGACTTTCCTCAGTAAGAACCCTTCGACAGAACTAGTTCGTTGCCCGGCGTTCCGAACCGCTGCTCTTGCGGCTGCGGGCGCCGTTGGACGCTGCCAACTCCTCGTCTTCTTCGAGGGCGAATAGCGCAGGCGTGACTTCCTTTTCGGCCAACTGCGTCAACTGCTCGTCGTACTTCTTGCCGACCTTGAGTGCGCGCTCCATTGCTCGGGCGGCGTCCTTCAGCCCGGCTGACTCTGCAAGTGCACGCACAGTGCCCCAAGCGGCGATGCAATAGTGCTCGGTCTTCTGCAGGGCGCTGATCAACACCGCATCCAGAGCAGGACCTGTTTCGATCTCTTGCACGTGCTCACGTGCATCATTGATGAGACCTTCGGCGGCCACGTTCTTGCGGCGACCGGGCGTCGCGTCCAGCTCTTCGAGCGCGGCTTCGACATCCTGAAGGATAGTTTCGCCTTCGGCCAAGCGCTCATCGATCATTTGGCCCAAACGTTCTGATTCAACTCGCTTCGCGATGCGCGGGATGACTCGTGTCAGCTGGCTTTCGGCGCTATGAATCTCTTGCAGTTCGAGAATGAGCATTTCGCTCGCGCTGAGTGGTTGCTTCGCGGGTCGACCTTGTCGTCGCTTACTTGCCATGGATGCCTCCGATGTCTGAATGATGTGTGGTGTGCGCTGAACCGCGCTGCTATCCCAACGATCGCGAACGCTCGACGTTCCGCGCGATGCGAACAACGCGCGTTACGTCGACGCAATACACATTCACATCGACGGGGTTGCTCCGTCACCGGTGGACAAAGAGCGCGTGCCGCCTTGTTTGTGGGATCGCATTGCCGGAGCGATTTGTCCGGCGCGAATCTCCTCGACGGAGGCGCGCGCTTGCTCGCCGACTCGGCGAGCGGATTCGCGTGCGACTCGGGCCAATTCGCCCGGGCGCAATTCCGGTGAGTTGTCGATATTGACGCCATCGGGTTCGACGCCGACGCCATGCGCGTAAACCATCTTCCCGCCGAGATACGCTGTGTACGTCATGCCTGCCATGCCGACTGCGCCGAGCAGTAGGTAGGCGAGACCCGGGCGTTCGCGCGTCTGACGATAAATCGCCATCGCAGCCGTCGTGCCGATGAGGGCGGCATTCAAATTGCGATGCGTAACGAGTAAATCGTGCGCACGGCCCTCAGCCTTGGCGGACCCTTGCGCGATGAAGCCCGCGACGCCGGCGAGCACTGCGCTGACGGCGGCAGCCGGCATCAGTGTCTTACCCGCTTTCATCAAGGCGTGGTTGTCCGTCGCCTCTCCGATGGCATCGAGTGCAATCGCCGTAGGCACCAATGTCAGCGGAAAATGGACGAGTGTGGGATGGAGTTCGTGAGTGCGAAGCATGATGTCACCCTGCTTGAATGAGATTGCTCTCAATCTAACCGTGACATTCCTGCGTTGTTCCGCGCTCGAGGTGGCGCGTGCTCGACAAAGATTTTTGTAGTCTTACCGACCGCCGCTACTTCGCGCGTTGCACGAAGTAGCAGCGTGAGCTCCGGTGTCTTCAAGTTTAATGATCGCGGTCGTGACCCGATTGCTCATGGCCGGCTCGGTCACCCGATTGAGTGCTCATGGATTGGTCCTGGCCGGATTGGCTGCGGGTGGATTGATCTCGTGATTGACTACGCGGTTGATCTAGTCCTGACTGACTGCGGTCGGAATCGCGAGTCGATTGACTGCGGCTCGACTGATCGCGATCTGATTGCTGCCAGTCACCTTGCGATGATTGCGAGCGATTCATGGCCGTGAATTCACTCCGACTGAGATAGCCGTCGGAATCCTGGTCGATCGCAGCAAACTGCGCGGTCACCGTGCTTTCGGTTCTGAGTTCATCCTTGCTCAAACGTCCATCACTATTCGCATCGAGCTTGTCAAACTTCGCAGCTGAATGGTGCTTCGAGTCTTTCGATTCGTCGCCGGCAACTGCAGGTGCAGTGGCAAGTGCAAGAGCGACTGCGCTGAACAATACGTGCATGGATTTCATATGAACACCTACTTGATGAGTAAACAACGTTCTCCTGTTGTGCATCGAAAGAACGCAAGGGGGGTTTGCCAGTTCCGCAAGTAGCTGTTGCTGCGAGTGTCATCGGATTGCTACGCGGCTTCGCAATTCGTTCACGTACACGCTTTAGACTTTCGAATGACTGGAGCACGGTGTTCGCTCAACCGATCCGCGATAGCCTCGTTCGTTGGATGTGCAACGAGAGCCAGAGAATCTCTTCCGCGCGAAGCGCTGCTTTTTGGGCTAGCGCGATGCATCTTTGCGGATGGCCGTGATTTCGCGCTGCGCTATGCTCGCGCCCCTCACAGTACGAGGAGCACGCCATGCAAAGTGCACAGATTGCGAACGGGGTTGCAACGCCGTTGATGCTCGCAGCCATGATCGCGTTATTGCTGAGCGCTGCGCCGAGCGTTGCTGACGAAGCGCCTGATATGTCGGGCGCAGAACTGTTCCGCGTTTTCTGTGCGAGTTGTCATGGCGCCAACGCGGAAGGCGATGGTCCGGTCGCCGCGACACTCAAGCCGGAGGTTCCTGATCTGACGCGCATCGCCGCACGCAATGGCGGCACCTTTCCGGCCGAGAAAATACGCACGATCATCGACGGGCAATCCGTGCCGCGAGCACACGGCACGCGCGCGATGCCGGTTTGGGGCTGGGACTTCTACGCAATCGATCGGCAGGACAAAGCGCGCCGCGCCCGCGTCGCTGAGATGATCGATCGACTTGTCGAGCACTTACGCTCGTTGCAAAGAACGTGAAGGTGAAAATGGTTGGCGAGACCACACTCGCATCATCAACTAACGCCAAAGCCGTCGAGCGCAGACATGCGCGCAACTCAAGGTGATGACTCAGGGAAATCCCTTGAGAGCTGTGCCGAAGAATCGCTTAGCACACGGGCTGCTCCAACTTCTTTGAATCCGTCTCGACCGCGCTCGCTCGGCGCTGCTGGATCGGCTGCAAGCGCATTCAAGCTAAAAAGCGCGGCTTTGAGCGTCGTACTCCTCGCCCGCCTTCGGTTGGGCGTTCGCGTGATTGATAGGCCCTATCGATCGCATGTGAAAGGGCGATCAGCTGCCCGCACTGCCCTACATACATTGCGGACGCCGCTCAACGCGGTGCTGGCTTACAACACGAGAATCGACAATGAGTAAACGAAACCTGAGAAAGGCGGTGTCCATCGCCGTGCTTTGCGCCCTGGGAGCGGCCGCGTCTGCGAATGATCGTCCGCTAGTCCCGAACAACGACTACTGGTGGCCCAACCGCTTGAACCTCGAGCCGCTACGTTATTCGGCGGCTTCGGCGGATCCGATGGGCGCAGACTTCAACTATGCACAGGCGCTCGAGCGACTCGATGTCGACGCCCTGAACAAAGACCTCAAGGTGCTGATGCGCACCTCGCAGGATTGGTGGCCGGCTGACTATGGTCACTATGGTCCGTTCTTCGTGCGCATGTCATGGCACGCCGCAGGTACGTATCGTTCGATCGATGGTCGCGGCGGTGCCGATGGCGGCATGCAACGCTTTGCGCCATTGAACGCCTGGCCCGACAACGCGAGCCTCGATAAGGCGCGCCGCTTGTTGTGGCCGATCAAACAGAAGTACGGCAACGCATTGTCGTGGGCCGACTTGATGGTCTACGCAGGCACGGTGGCCATGGAAGACATGGGCTTCAAGACGCTCGGCTTCGCCTTCGGTCGCGCGGATGAATGGCAACCCGAAGAAGTGAATTGGGGTCCCGAAGGTGAGTGGCTCACCGATGCGCGTCACATGGGCGAGCGCAAGCTCACGGGTTCGTTGGGCGCAACGGAGATGGGCTTGATCTATGTGAATCCGCAGGGTCCGAACGGCAATCCGGATCCGGTCGCCTCGGCACGCGACATCCGCGACACGTTC
>CAZIXV010000298.1:0-4825 GCA_964543105.1 uncultured Steroidobacteraceae bacterium | reverse complement strand
CCAATGGACTGCGCATCGATTTGTTGGCGATCGCGCAAGACGCCGTTCGAGCAGAAGCGCAGGGCAGCTGGTTGATCGAGTCAGACAAGGAACGCTCGAGCCTCACCGCGAAGATCACCAGCACCGATGTGCGCGCCACTTTACGCGCGCTCAATTACACCGAATTCCTGGATGCCGAGCGCGCAGAAGTGAGCGCGCAACTGACATGGCCGGGTGGTTTCGATGGCGATCTCGTCGAGCGCGCCTCCGGCACGATTTCCGTGTCCGCGGACGAAGGCCAATTGCTCATGTTGCAGCCGGGCGCCGGGCGCGTCCTGGGGTTGTTCAGTGTGGGTGCGTTGCCGCGACGGCTGGCGTTGGACTTCAGCGATCTCACGGAGAAGGGCCTGAGCTTCGATACGATTCGCGGCGACTTCAAACTCGAAGACGGCAACGCATTTACCGACAACTTGCTGTTGCGTGGTCCGGCCGCAGAAATCGGTGTTGCGGGTCGCACCGGACTGGGCACGCAGGATTTCGATCAAACCGCCGTGGTGACCGGCAATCTCGGCGCTTCAATTCCAGTCGCCGGTGCCCTTGCGGGAGGGCCGGCGGTGGGTGCTGCGTTGTTGCTGTTCTCGCAGGTTTTCAAAGAACCGCTCAAAGGGATTGCGCGCGGTTACTACAAGATCACGGGCACCTGGGATGAGCCCGTCGTAGAACGCGTCGATGCGGCCGAAGCCAAGGAGCGGGGTTGATGCCGCGCGCGGCCGTATTGCAAATGACGTCCGGCGCATCGTTCGATGCGAATCTCGCGACAGCGCGATCGTTGCTGGAACGTGCACGTGCTGCCGGCGCCGACGTCGCTGTGCTGCCCGAAAACTTTTCGCTGATGGGCCGCAAGGAGGCGGACAAACTCGCCGTGGCGGAGCCGTTGGGCGACGGGCCGATTCAAGCGTGCTTGTCGCGTACCGCAGCCGAGCTTGGGTTGTGGATCATCGGTGGGACGATCCCGCTCAAAGTTGCTCAAACCGAGCGTGTGGCTGCGGCCTCGCTGGTCTTTGACGCAGCCGGTCGCTGCGTCGCCCGCTACGACAAGATTCATTTGTTCGATGTCGATATTCCACAGCGCGCGGAGCGCTATCGCGAATCTGCGACCACGGCGCCGGGAGCGGACGTGACGGTGGTGGACACGCCCATTGGACGCCTGGGGTTGTCCGTGTGTTACGACGTGCGCTTTCCCGAATTGTTTCGCATGCTGCAAGCGCAGGGCGCCGAAGCCTTTGCTGTGCCCTCTGCGTTCACTGTGCCGACGGGCCAAGCCCACTGGGAAGTATTGCTACGCGCCCGTGCGGTCGAGAACCTGTGTTACGTTCTTGCCGCCGCGCAGGGCGGTCGGCACGAAAATGACCGCGAGACCTACGGTAATTCGCTAATTATCGATCCGTGGGGACACGTTCTAGCGCGCGTTTCCGAACCCGGACCCGGGTTCGCCCTTGCCGACATCGATCTCGAACAGCAGCGGGACGTGCGTACGCGATTCCCTGTTTTGACCCACCGGCGCTTGTAATCGCGCCCCTTGCCTCAAGACCAGTCACCCTATGTCCAATCGCCTCATCACGCCGCCCAATCTCCATCTCGAATTACCCGCTGCAGCCGGTGGAACGACGGCGCTCGATATCGCCCGCCAGTCGATCCTGTCGCCGTCGGGACTCGACGAGGATCGTATCGCCAACGTGCTTGGCAGCGTCATGGGTTACAGCGTTGACTACGCCGATCTGTATTTTCAGCTGAGCCGCGAAGAATCCTGGTCGCTCGAAGACGGCATCGTCAAAGATGGTGCGCACAGCATCGAGCAAGGTGTTGGTGTGCGCGCGCTCGCGGGCGAAAAAACCGGCTTCGCCTATTCCGATGAAATCGTGCTGCCGGCGCTGACGGAAGCCTCACAGGCAGCGCGCGCCATCGCCCGCAGCGGCGCGAATACGTCGTTGCAGGCGTGGCATGCATCGACCGGACATCGTTTGTATCTCCCCGTCGATCCGCTCGATGGCATGTCGGACGCCGACAAAGTGCGGCTGCTCGAACAGATCGATATCGAAGCACGCAGGATCGATCCGCGCGTAAAGCAGGTCATGGCAAGTTTGTCCGGCTCGCATGAAGTCGTACTGGTGATGGCGAGCGATGGCACGGTCGCAGCGGACGTTCGCCCGCTCGTGCGACTCAATGTGTCCGTGATCGTCGAGCAAGATGGACGGCGCGAGCAGGGCTACTGCGGCACCGGTGGTCGCTATGCACTCACGCGCTTTCTCGAGAACGATCGTTGGAAGGATCAAGTAGGCGAAGCGGTACGCGGTGCGCTGATCAATCTTGAGGCCGTACCTGCGCCGGCCGGCACAATGACAGTGGTGCTCGGCCCGGGTTGGCCCGGTGTGCTGTTGCATGAAGCCATTGGTCACGGCCTTGAAGGCGACTTCAATCGCAAAGGCACCTCGGCTTTTTCGGGGCGAATTGGTGAGATGGTTGCTTCGCCCGAATGCACCGTCGTCGATGACGGCACGCTCGGCTCGCGGCGCGGCTCACTCAACATCGATGACGAAGGGACGCCGACCCAGTGCACCACGCTCATCGAGAACGGCGTGTTGCGCGGCTACTTACAGGACAAGTTGAATGCCCGCTTGATGGGCGTGAAACCGACCGGCAACGGCCGGCGCGAATCGTTTGCGCACATGACACTGCCGCGTATGACGAACACATATATGCTGGCGGGGCAGCGCGATCCGCAGGAAATCATCGGCTCCGTAAAGAAGGGCCTGTATTGCCACAACTTCGGTGGCGGTCAAGTCGATATCACCTCCGGCAAGTTCGTCTTCTCCGCGAGCGAAGCGTATTTGATCGAGGACGGCAAACTCACTCGCCCGGTGCGCGGCGCAACGCTGATCGGCAACGGTCCAGACGTGCTGCGGCGGGTGTCGATGGTGGGCAACGATCTCAAACTCGATGAAGGCGTCGGCACCTGCGGTAAGGAAGGGCAGGATGTGCCGGTCGGTGTCGGCCAGCCGACGCTGCGGGTCGACGGTCTGACGGTCGGCGGCACCGCCGCCTAATGAGGTTGCGCTGGCGACTCGTCGATATCGTCTGGCGCTGCTAGGATCCTAGGCCCCGCCGGCTCACTCGAAAGAGGGGGCGCGGCTGCGCTCTGCCAGTCAACCATCAACTGCCAACCGTCATCACGCGCCATGTGGATTGCCCGCCCGATTTACGAGTTGCTGCCCTACGTCTACATGCTCGTAGGCATCGCTCTGCTCGGTATTGCCTGGTTCGTGGAAATCGAAACCTTGCCAGGCGTGATGCTCGTCGCCGGCTCATTGAGCCTGCTCGCGGGCATCGTCTTATGGCTGCGTCGCAAGGACTATCGGACCCGCCAAGCCGAATACACGAACCGCTCGCTCGACGACTGAAGCGTCAGCGTCCGTGGCGCGCCGGCAGCGAATCGGCGTCGTCTTCTTCGTTTTCTTCGTACTCTTCTTGTCGTTCCTGCTCGAGCAAGGCGCCGACGTCGTCCGCCGTCTCGATGTGCGAGGCGCGCGAACGTGACATGCGTTCATCGAAATACATGATCTCGTGCTGGCCGATGTGCACCACATCGCCATCGTTCAAGATGCGCCGGCGGACGCGCTTGGCGCGCACGTAAATTCCATTCGTGCTGTTCAGATCTTCGACGACCGAGGTCTGCATCGTCGTGACGATCTGCGCGTGATGGCGGCTGATGTACTTGCTGTCGATTTGCAGATCGTTGTCGGGCGTGCGGCCGATGATGAAGCGACCTGGCGTCAATTCGCGCTCGGCGATCGTCTGGCCATTGAAGCCGACCAAAATCCGACCGAGCACGACGCGGCGTTCGCTGGATTCATCTCGAAATGCGGAGGCCATGCGGTGCGGATTGAACGCTTCGAGCTTCACCGAGCGTTCGGCGAATTCGACCCATTGCATTTCTTCGACCGCGGCCTTGATGTCATCGACGGTGACGAAGTCACGCTCTTGAGCGAACGCGGCCATCATCGAGGTATCGCAAAGCGTATTCACGAGGCGCGGAATGCCACCGGAGTAGCGGTAAACCAGTGCAAAGGTGTCGGGCTGAAAAATCTCGCGCCCCTGCGAACCTGCGACCTCCAGTCGATGCTGGATGTACGAGGCGGTATCGCTCTTCGACAAGGCGGTGAGATGAAAGCGCAGACGAACGCGCTGTGCGAGCTGCACGAGGCCCGGTGAATTCAGTTTGTCGTTCAGTTCGGGCTGCCCGGCGAGAATGATGCGCAGCACTTTTTCTTTCGTGGTTTCGATGCCGCTCAGCAATCGGATCTCTTCGAGCACCTTGTTGGAAAGATTCTGCGCTTCATCCACGATGAGCAAGACACGGCGGCCGTTTGCATACTGCTCGATCAAGAACTCATTGAGCGTGGCGAGCAGTTCGGCCTTTTTCATCTTGAACGGCTGAAAGCCGAACTGCGCAAGCAAGGTTTGCAGAAACTCGACCGCGGAGACTTGGGTCTGGCTGATCTGTGCGACGACGACGTCTTTTTCGAGCTCTTTCAGAAAGGTTTCGATCAGTGTCGTCTTGCCCGAACCGATCTCACCCGTGATGACGACGAAGCCGTCCGTAAACCAGATCGTCGATTCCATGTACGCCTTCGCGCGTGCATGGTGTTTCGAAAGATAGAGAAACGCCGGATCAGGCGTGAGCCGGAAAGGCAGCTCCTGCAACTTGAACAGATCGAGATACATGCGGTGTGGGGCTCGCCTATACGTCCTGATTGGTTCGTTTTCGGGGCGACCGGGAGGTCTAAGC
>CAZIXV010000297.1:0-4830 GCA_964543105.1 uncultured Steroidobacteraceae bacterium | reverse complement strand
ACGCTGCGCGCATTCGATCTCGTACACACGCGCGCTGAGTTACTGGCGCTCGACCCAACGCTGCAACGCACCTTCGATCCTTACGCGTTCGTGCGCGATGCATGGGTGCAGCAGCGTGAGTTCAATATTTACGACGGCAATCCACCGCCGGAAGAATGGGAAGATTTCGAGGACTTCGAAGACCCAGAGGAATACGAGGATCTCGAATCGAGCCCTGCCGAGCCGGCGACACCGCCGGCCCCTTGACGCCTTAGGCGCTCGCAGCGTCCACGGCTGCGGGCGCTGCGCCGTTGAAGAGCAGATCGTCGACTTCACTGATACGAGCGAGCGCATTGATCTGTGCCGGCACATGTTCGAAGCGAATCTCGGCTTTCTCCTGTTTCGCGATCCGCATCCATTCGATCAGCAGAGCAAGCCCGGCACTGTCCGCATCGGACACACCCGCCAGGTCGATCTCGATACGCGTCGCGTGACGAAAACGCTCACTGCTGTCTTTCAGCAGACGACCCGCGGTCACGGCATTGAGCGCGCCGCTCAAGCGAAAACGGCCTTCGCCGAGCGACTCGAGTTTCGCTCGGCTGAACTGCTTGTCGCTCACGAAGACGCCGTGGGTTTGGCGACGGTGCCGTTGGCGACTTGCGACTCGAGCCGCTCGATCACGGCATCAAGACCCCGCTGTTGAATCTCCGCCGCAAAGTCGGTGCGGAATGATTTGACGTACGAAATCCCCTCGATCGTGACGTCATACGCCTTCCAGCCTTGCGGCGTCTTCCGCAGCGAATAGTTCACCGGCACGCGCGTACCATTATCACGGCGCACTTCGCTACGCACGGTCACGACGTTGTCATCCGGGCGACCTTGGAACGGCAGGATGCGCAGCCGATCCGGCGTGAATTCGAGCAACGCCTCGCCGTAGTTCTGCAACATCGATTGATAAAACGCATCCACGAAACGCTTGCGCTGTTCCGGCGAGGCGGTGCGCCAATGCTTCGCGAGCACTAGCTGCGCGGCGTACGCCGTATCGAAATGCGGCAGCATGTTCTTGTCGACCAACTCGCGTATGCGCTCCGGATTCTGCTTGTATTGCTCGCGATTGGCATCGAGGTCACGCAGCGTGTCCTCCGCAACCTTCTGCACGAGTTCCTGCGGTCCCAATTGAGCCGTCGATTGCGCCAGCGCGCTCGCAGCACCAAACGCTGCGACGACGAACAACAGGCTGCGGCACCAGATCACAGCACGATTCATTTGGTTTCCTCCGATGTGGAAGCTTGATTGTCGCCGCCGCTGCCTGAACCTCGGTTGAAGCTTGCGACCAGCTGATTGATCAGATTTTCGAGCACCAAGGCGTCCTGCACGAAGTCGATGCGCGCGCCCTCAGCGAGGTATTCCTCGGCACCGCCGGCGGTGATGCCGACATATTGTCCGCCGAGCAGACCCGCCGTCATGATGCTCGCATCGCTGTCGATGGGAATGCGGTCGTACTGCGAGCTGATCCGCATGTCGACGACCGCCTTGTAGACGGTTTGATCGAAGCGAATGTTCTCCACCCGCCCGATCGTGACACCCGCCATCGAAACGGCAGCGCCGACTTTCAACGTACCGATGTTCTCGAACTCAGCCCGCACGGCATAACTGCCGCCGCTCGTCGAAAGTTCACGGTTCGTGATTTGCGTCACCAGAAAAAACAATGCGGCGAATCCGAGCAGGACGAATAGTCCGGTCGAAACCTCCACAGCGCGATTCGAACGCATAAGCAATTCCTCAAAGCATCACGGCTGTGAGCATGTAGTTGAAAATGAGTACCAGAACGGCGGAAATCACGACGGTGCGAGTCGTGGCGCGACCGACGCCTTCGGCGGTCGGCGTGGCGGTGTAACCCTCGTACACAGCAATCAGACTGCAAGCGAAACCAAATACGCAGCCTTTGGTAACGCCCTCCATGACATCGGATACCGAAACCGCAGAACGCATTTGCGACCAGAACGAGGCCGCATCCACGCCGAGCAATTGCACACCGACGACTTGCACCCCGAAGATGCCGATCGCGATGAAAATGATCGTGAGCAACGGCAGCGCCACGAGTCCACCGATGAAGCGTGGCACCACGACACGACGGATGGGATCGACCGCCATCATCTCCATTGCGGAGAGCTGATCGGTCGCGCGCATCAAGCCGATCTCGGATGCGAGCGCGGTACCGGCTCGACCTGCGAACAACAGCGCCGAAACGACTGGTCCGAGTTCTTTGATCAATGCCAAGGCGGCCGCCGTACCCAGCGCATCCTCAGAACCGAAGCGCTGCAGCAAGTCATAACCCTGCAGACCCAGTACGCCGCCGACGAACAGTCCGCACGTCATGATGATGACGAGCGACATCGCGCCGGCATTGTGAATCTGATCGATGATGAGTCCTGGACGGGTGAGCGCACGCGGCACTTGCACGAGCGTGCGGCCCAGAAATAGCGTCACTGCGCCGACGATACGTACGAAGTTGCGCAGGTTATCGAGCAGCTCCTGCAGCAGACTCACGTCGATTCCTCGAGCAATTGTTGATAGTAGTCTTTGGCGGGATAGTGAAACGGCACCGGACCATCGGCGAGGCCATTCATGAACTGATTCACGATCTCCGAGTTGTGGTCTTTGAGATCGACGAACGTGCCTGCCGCAGCCACTTTGCCGCCCGCAATGATGTAGCTGGTATCAGCTAGGATCGCCAGCTCTTCGACGTCGTGCGACACCACGAGGCTCGTGATACCGAGCGCATAGTTCATCTGCCGCACGAGGCGCACGATCATTCCCATGGAGATCGGATCGAGGCCCGTAAAGGGCTCATCGTAGATCAGCAGATCAGGATCAGTGGCCATCGATCGAGCGAGCGCGACGCGTCTTGCCATGCCGCCGGAAAGCTCTGCCGGCATCAAACGCGCCGCGCCGCGCAGGCCCACGGCCTGCAATTTCGTGAGCACGAGGTTGCGAATCAATGCTTCGGGAAGTTTCGTGTGCTCGCGCAGCGGGAAGGCCACGTTTTCGAACACATCCATATCGGTCAGCAGCGCGCCGTTTTGAAACAGCATGCCCATGCGCAAACGCAGTTCGTACAACGCGCGCGTCTTCAGGGAAGCCACATCGACGCCATCGAACAGAATGCGTCCGCGATCCGGTTTGATTTGACCGGTGATCAAGCGCAGCAGCGTCGTCTTGCCGGTGCCGCTTGGGCCCATGAGCGCGGTAATGCGCCCGCGCGGAATCGACAGGGTGAGACCAGAGAAAATGGCTCGCCCACCGATCGAATAATGAACGTCTTGGACTTCGACGAGATTGTCGACGGCGCTCGAACGAGGCTCATGGGCAGTGGTGGAATGCTGCATCAAGAATCGCTCACCGCAACACAAGGCAGGTTTTCTGCACGCGCGAAGTCAACGCACCGCTTGTTGCGTCGGGCTCACGTCCGTTCATCGCATGCACCTCGTCATTGATGCGGGCGCTCGCACAGCCCGGTCTAACCTGATGTAGGGGGCGCGTAGGATAACTAAAAAACTCTGGAGCCACAGACGCCTCGCTGTGGCGAGAAGCCGACAGTCGAATTCGCAACGACCACCGCGACCTTTTTTTGTTGGCGGGCCCTTACAATAGGACTAAAATGGTCCCATATCATCGATCACTGTTATTTCATTCGGATCGTAGCCGCCGCTTTCGCAGATCATGCTTCGTATCAGCAAACTAACGGATTACGGGACGGTCATTTTGGCTTGTCTTGCGCAGCAGCCCGATCGGCTGCTGACGGCGTCCGAGGTTGCTGAGCGCACGAAGATTGGGCTGCCGACTGTCAGCAAGCTACTGAAGAAACTGCAACGTGCCGGTCTCGTCACATCGACGCGTGGGAGCCACGGTGGCTATCAACTCGCACGACCCGCGAATGAAATTACGGCGATCGGCATTCTCGCTGCACTGGAAGGGCCCGTCGCTCTGACCGAGTGCAGCAGCGAACGCAGCAGCTGCGGCATTGCCAGCAGCTGTCACGTCGGCCACACGTGGCAACGCGTCAATGCAGCGATCCATCGCGCATTGAGCGACATCACCTTGGCCGAACTTTCAGGAATGGAGCGCCCGCATGTCGCGAGCGTGCCTTTGACGCGCATCGGACGCGCAACACACGAGTGAATACGACTAGCTAGCTATGGCCAGCAATCCACAAGATCCCGCCCTCGAAGCCGCGCTTGCACAGAAGTACCGGCATGGTTTCATCACGGACATCGAATCCGACACCGTGCCCCCGGGGCTCGATGAGGACGTCATTCGGCTGATTTCGCGCAAAAAGCGCGAGCCGCAATTCCTGCTCGATTGGCGCCTGCGATCGTTTCGCCATTGGCTGACGATGCGCGAGCCCGATTGGGCGCACTTGCGCATCGAGCCTATCGATTACCAGGCGATTTCGTATTACTCCGCGCCAAAGACGAAAAAGGATGGCCCAAAGAGTCTCGATGAGGTTGACCCGAAGCTGCTCGAGACATACGAGAAGCTGGGCATTCCCTTGCATGAGCGAGCGCGCTTGGCAGGCGTCGCAGTCGATGCAGTCTTTGACAGCGTGTCGGTCGCGACGACCTTCAAGGATCGCTTGGCGAAAGCCGGCGTGATCTTCTGCCCGTTCTCGGATGCCGTACGCGACCACCCCGAACTTATCGAGCAATACCTCGGCACCGTCGTTCCGTACACCGACAACTTCTTCGCCACTTTGAATTCGGCCGTCTTCACCGACGGCTCGTTCGTCTATGTACCCAAGGGCGTACGCTGCCCGATGGAGCTCTCGACCTACTTCCGCATCAACGCAGC
>CAZIXV010000296.1:0-4837 GCA_964543105.1 uncultured Steroidobacteraceae bacterium | reverse complement strand
GCGCAGCTTGCGCTAACACCACGTTGGCATGTCGATGTCGATTGGTCCTGCTATCACGTGGCACGCGAACGGATCAAAACCATCGGGGCAGGCGTGACGCTGCGCTTTCGCTAGCTTCACGAGCGCAACTGCCGGATCCACTCGTCGAAATGAACGTCCTGCGAAGTCGTGCTCGCGGGTTGCAGCCGATTGCGCAGCGCGATCGAGGGCTCGCGGCGTAGATCGCTCGGACTATATTCGAAGCGTTCGCGGAAGGCGCGGCTGAAATGCGCATGGCTTGCAAAGCCAAAGCGCAGCGCCAGCGACGCGATCGAGGCGGATTCGAGTGGATCTGCGAGTGCGGCATGAACTCGTATGAGGCGCCGCTGCTGAATATAGCGACGCACGCCGCCGCTCGAGCGAAACAGCTCATAGAGCTGCGTGCGCGACAGATGTAACGCCCAACAGATGTCTTCGGGCGATAGATCCGGCAAATGTAGGCGCTGCTCGATGTACTCACGCACTGCGTAGGGCTGCATTGCGTCGTCTTGCGCATCCGCGCGCGTGCGCTCTCCCACGGCGGGTATTAGGCACGCGGCAAGCAAACTGCACGTCGCTTTCGCAATTTGCTGCACTTGGCACAGCTCGGTCGTTGGCATCTGGCGCAGCAGCGACAGCAGATACGAACTGAAGAGACGGGCATGGCTGGAGTTGAGCACCAGGCCGTGCAGATGAGCGCCGGCGGGCAGCAGCGGTTCCAACATGTCGCGCGGCACGACCAGCGAGACGCATTCGCCGGCACTGGCACGCGTTTCGGTGGCCCGAGCTAGATCGAGAATCGACAGCGTGCCTGCGGCAATTTCGATCTCGTCCTCATCGGCGCGGCCGGTGTACCCGCCTTCGGTGTAAAGCTGCACGAGGTAATGATCGAGCATGTCCGAGCGCGCGCGCAGCGCCGTACGGACGAAGCGTTGCGCCTCGAAGCGCGAGCGGGCCAGGACCACTTCACCCAGGTGAAACGCGTGAGTGGATGCAGGAAAGCCTGTCGCAGTTGGCGTATCGAGCGGATCGACATTGAAGATCACGGAAATTCGTTCACGCCACGCGTCGAATTGATCGCGCTCTGCGAATTCCGCCGTGTCGAATAAGGCTGATGGGATTCGTCGTTCTGTATTTATGGTTGTCATTGAGGCGGCATTGAACGCATCACATGCGCAGGGGTCAAGTCGCGCGGCGCAGCCCTCAACGTAGGAGTGCGATACCGTCTTCGCGAAGCGCGATACATTCGTCGGCGCTGGCGCAACGTCGCTGACGAAAAGACGCAAAAGCCTGTTGTCCAGAGTTTGGTATCGCGCGAGCCGCTCGCTTGGTTTTTCGCCGCGATTGCGTGGACTGGCAGACATCCGCCGACACCCGCCTCGAACAATCGGCCCTGCTCTGACGTTCTCGACAGGACCAACCCATTTTTTGGAGGCGAGAATATGAAAGCCATCGCTCGCGTGATGACGCCCGTTATCGGCGCTGTCTTGATGATGTGGGGTGCTGCTGCTGCGGCCGATGAATTCGATGAAACGATTGCTATGTTCAAGAAGGCCGGCGAAAGCGCCGAGTTCTTTAATGACAGCTACGGCTACGCCGTATTCCCCAATGTCGGCAAAGGGGGCTTCATCGTCGGTGGCGGCTACGGCGATGGCCGTGTGTACCGCAACGGGAACTACGTAGGCGATGCCTCCGTCACTCAGTTGAGTGTCGGTCTGCAAGCCGGCGGTCAGGGTTACAGTCAGATCGTCTTTTTCGAAGACCAGCGTGCCTTCGAGGACTTCACTGACGGTACGTTCGAGCTGGGTGCGGATGCCAGCGCTGTAGCGATCAAATCGAGCGCGACCGCTACGGCTGGAACGGCTGGTCCGGCGGCCAGTAAGGGCACGCACGAAAACTCGACGGAGACTCGCGGCAAGTACTACAAGGGCTTCGCGATCTTCACGATCCCGAAAGGTGGTGCCATGGCGGCTGCGACCGTCGCAGGGCAAAAGTATTCGTACTCGCCCCGCACGGATGCGGAACGCCAGCGCGTATCCAGCGACGACTGATCGACGACTGATCTCACCGTCAACCGGAATCGTGGGCCGCAAGGGGCACGAATATAATTAACCAGCTTTGTGTTTCCGCTCCACGTAGCGCACAAAGTTATCGAGAATCGCCTGCCAGCCGGCGCGCTGCATTTCCGCCGGATTCGTGCTTTCTGCATCGAAGGCAGACTTGATGAGCACGGCCGCGCCGTCGTCGATGAATTCCACCCGCACCTCCCTGGCATCGCCCATGCGGTACTCGATCAGCTTGTGCGGTTCGATGCGCGTGTAGGTGCCGCCGAAATCGAAACCGAAGCTGCCGTCCTTCGCTTCCATGCGCGATAGAAACGTGCCTCCCTCACGCAGGTCCACTGTGCTGTGCGTCGTATGCCAGTCATCCGAGGCCGCATTCCACCGCTTGATGTCCTCGGGATCATTCCAGGCCTTCCAGATGCTCTCGATATCCGCATTCACCGTCGCTTGAATGTCGATCTTCATGTTTTTCCCCATATGTGAACTTCTGCCTTGCTCGCTCCTAGGACGATCGCCCGCGCCCCAGTCCGACACGGATCGCTGATTTTTCTTGGCGCCGGCGCACTCCGTGCTGCGGCCTGCGCGGTGCGACATCTGGTGCGTATGGCTCGATCTCGTCGAACATGCAGTTCCCTATTTGTCGTTGTGCGCGTATTTCTACACCTTCAGGCGGATCCACGGTAGCGCAGTCCATTGGCGTTGCAATGACAACGCTCCAGGGTGTCGCGTGCACCCAAGCAGCGGAAAGCGAGCGTGGATGTGATGTTCAATCGAGCGAGGAGATGAGCGATGAATATCCTCTTATGGATCGTGCAAGTGGTGCTGGCGGTGTTCTGCTTCGCTGGCGGGTCATTCAAGATACTCAGCTATGACCAGCTCGCGCAGGTGCCTTCGGCTGCTGCGCTGACACAAGTGGGGTGGAGCGCACTCGGCGCGTTTGAAATCCTCTGCGGCGTCCTGCTTATCGTCCCGACGGCGTTAAAGTGGAAGCCCGTACTGACGCCGCTCGCTGCGGCCGCGCTGGCAATCGAATGCTTGGCTCTTGCCATCCTCTTTGCTCAATACTCATTGCAAGTGAGCGCGGAAAACCCGCTCGTTTGGGTCCTGGCAATGGCCGTGATGGCAGGGGTAGTCGCTTACGGACGATACGTGCGCCGTTGAGTCACGCCGCTTTGCGTCCCTACTCGGCCGGGTCTCGACGGCGTCTTGCTCGAATGCCGAGCACCGACCACGTAACAACTCGCGCGAGCGAGTGATTCGATGACGTTGCAACACCCGAGATCACATCGCACTTGATCGTTGTGCGCCCAATGCGGTGTACTTCGGCGCGCTGTCACTTGCGCGGGAAATTGCAGAGCCGCTAAAGCGAGCGCGATTTGCTCTGCAAATTTACCGCACGTCAATGGAGGCGACGATGCGCGCAACAGTATGGATCTTCGGTCTCACCGCGATGGCCGCAACCGGTGCATTGGTGTACTGGGCGCCGTCGCAAAATGAACCGAAGCCTGCCACCCATGTCGCGGAACAACGCGTCGACACCATTGCCGCCCAGTGGCAATGGGGAAACTTCGCCAAGAACGACGATGCGGCCATCGCCTCGGCTGAAAGCCCCGCCGCGAACAAGCCGAGGGTCCAGAGCGAGATGCCTTACGACGCCGTGGGCGTGTACAAGGTGTTGCAAAGCATTCGGCTCGATGAGAACGGGCGGGTCGTGCCGGATCTCACTGCGATGCAAGCGCTCGAGCGGGGGTACAGCGAACTCGGACCCGACTTGAGTCCAGAGGCCATGGCCGAGTTGCAAGCACTGATTCGCGTCGGCCTGCCAGGCCCTGCAGGGGAAGAAGCTGCTCGCATTCTGGAAAACTACTATCGATTTCGCGCCGCAGAGACGGAGTTCAATCAACTGCGCATCGCGCGCGAGAAATCCAACGGATCAATGGGCAAGCAGCTGCCGACCGTCGACAGCTACGAAGAATTGGTAGCGCTGCGACGCAGCTATCTCGGCAAGGACGTCGCCGATGGCTTGTTCGCCGCCGAAGATGCGCAAGCGCGGCACATGCTTGCCGTGCTCGCCGTTGAACAAGACGCCGCGTTGACGGCCGAACAGAAGCAAGCTCAGCAGGCTGCCCTGCAAGCGCAATTGAACGAGCGCCTCGTCGCGATCGGACAGCTGACTCCTGAAGAAGCTGCGGCGGAACGCGTACGTCAGTTACGAGAATCCGGCGCCTCCAATGCGGATATCCATGCGACGCGGGAAGCGATGCTGGGCGCACAAGACGCCTACGCGTTGGCTGCGGCCGATCGCGAGAATGCGCAATGGCAACAGCGCTTCAATGGGTTTTGGCAAGCGCGCCGATACGTCATGCAGGCCGGATTGGATGAGGCCGAGCGTGAACGTCAGATCGAACAATTACTGGAGCAGTATTTCAGTCCCGAGGAACGCGATCGGGCTCGAGCGACCAGCTTCGACTGGCAGGCGCGCGAGTCGCAGTAAGGCGCACTTAGCTTGTTACGCATTCATCGTCCGCGGTTGGTGCGTACGAGTATCAACACGAGCGCAAGAGCCAGCAAAGCAACGAACCAGTACGGGGCGCGCGCATAGAGCGTGGTGATGCCGTTTTCTTGATACGGCACTGCCAACAAATAGCCAGCGACCTCGCCGTAGGGAGTGCGAAATACGGTGCGACCTGTGGGCAGTACCACTCCGCCCAAACCATTGTTCATTACATGCACCAGCGGGCGCCGATTCTCCACGC
>CAZIXV010000295.1:0-4866 GCA_964543105.1 uncultured Steroidobacteraceae bacterium | reverse complement strand
GAACGTCCACTCGGTTTCCGGCCGGCGTTGCGCATTGTCGAGTACGCAGCGCGCGCCTGCCACGGCGATCTGCTTGACCCCTTCGCGGTCCATGTTGAAAACGACGCGACGCTGCAGGGTTGAGGTCGAGTTGTACAAATGCACGATGGCGCGTTTGGCGCCACGCAATGATTCGAAGGTGCGATCGATCAGCTCCGCGCGTGCCTGAGTCAGTACCTGGATCGTGACGTCTTCGGGAATGAGGTTGTGCTCGATCAACTCACGCACGAAATCAAAATCGGTTTGCGATGCGGCCGGAAAGCCGACTTCGATTTCCTTGAAACCGGTGCGCACGAGCAGATCGAACATGCGCCGTTTACGGGCGGCGTCCATCGGCTCGATCAACGCTTGATTGCCGTCACGCAGGTCGACGCTGCACCAGCTGGGCGGCGTCGTAATGACCTTGTCCGGCCAGGTGCGATCGCGCAAAGCGATCGGCGCGAAACGGGGATACTTGGAACTCGGGTCGTGCAACATGGGCCTCACCTGCAGTTTCCCGGTGCACGCGCTGATAGCGCAGCTTCGCGGGAAATTAAGAACTCATCGATTTTTGGAAAGCGCGCCGTGCGGCGCTCGAGATCTTTAGTGCGCCTGGCGGCGCAGGTGCAGGCGCGCACCCAGCAGCGTGCTGCCAAGAGCGGGCAGGACAAGCTTGTGCTGGGAAGTACGCATGGACTGAATCTATCAGTAGCTTCGCGAACAAAGCAAGGAGCGGTACGCCGACAGCTGCCGAAAATGTATGCACGCACATTTTTTCGCCGGAACTCGCATGAACGAATCGGGTTTACGCCTCAGCAACCTGGAGTTCTCGTGATCGAAAGTCATCGGCGATCTCGTTTCTTGCCATTCGCACTGCTTGCAGCAGTGGTTGCTTTCCTACCCTCAGCGTTCTCACAGACAGCGAATTTCCAGATCGTCTGGGTCAACATCGGCGAGGTGGCTGCGATGGCGCAGGGTGTAACTGCGCGCGCCGGACGACAGCTATTCATGGCGCCCGACCTCGTCAGCTTTTCTTTGAACAAAGTCACGATCGCTCAGGTGGACGTCGAGCCCAATGTCGTTGCGCTCGAGGTGGGCGAGCGGTTTTGTCTCACCTCGTTACAGGTTCAGGCGCGATCCGAAAATCGCACGGCGGTGGTGAATGCGCCGCTGTCGGTGTCGGTACGACAGGATCACCGCGGGCGTTTGGCGTTGAGGCGCAGCAAGGACAACATCTGCTTCAAACCGACGACAGCGGGTGAATATCCGGTGCGCCTGAATAGCCTGTTGCCCGCGCGCGATGGCACGACGCGCGGCGCGCAAATTTACTTACGTGTGGCGGATGAGGCGCGCGCTTAGGTGCATGCGCGCTTCGCGTGCTTCGACGGGCTCAGCACGAACGGAAAGCGAGTTCCCGCACGAGCGAAAAAACCGGTTCCGTTCGCCCTGAGCGTGTCGAAGGGCTCTTGTGCTTCGGCAGGCTCAGCGCGAATGGTGCGTGCATCAACCGTCCGACAAGCGGCGGCGCCAGTTAGGACGAAGCGGGTCGGAACAACAGATCCGCCCAACCGCGCGACGGATCGCCGAACGCGACGAACTGCGGATTCAAGATGCTTTCTTTGGTGTTGTAGCGCAGCGGCTGTGCGTTGCTATCGACGACCGCGCCACCGGCGCCTTCGAGTACCGCCTGCGCAGCGGCCGTATCCCATTCGCTGGTTGGACCGAAACGCGGATATAAATCCGCCTCGCCTGCCGCAACCGCACAGAATTTGAGCGAGCTGCCGAGCGCAATCAGGTCATGCGCACCAAGACGCGGCAGCACGTCGGCGAGCGCATCACTGCCATGCGAGCGGCTGCCGACGATACGCAAAGGCGATGCGGCGGGCGCGCGTGTACGCAGTGTCTCGACGGCCCCGTCACCGACGCGACGATACGCGCCTAATTCTGCACCGCCCCAATACAGCACGTCCTGGGCTGGCAGATAAACGACGCCAAACACGGGCGCATGAGTGTCGATGAGCGCGATGTTGACGGTGAATTCGTCGTTGCGCTTCAAGAATTCCCTGGTGCCATCGAGAGGGTCGACGAGCCAGTAACGCGACCAGCGCGAACGCGTCGCATACGGCAACCCGTTCGATTCTTCGGACAGGATCGGCACCTCGGGTGCAAGCGCAGTCAATCCAGCGACGATGACGTCGTGCGCGCGCAAGTCGGCGATCGTGACCGGCGAGTCGTCTGCTTTCGTCGTGACTTCGAGTGGCTGCCGATAGACCTCGAGGATCGCGGCGCCCGCGCGCCGCGCAAGCGCGCATACCGGCTCGATCCAAGGTTCGAAATCAGCGCTCATGCGAACGACTATAGGCCCGACAGCTCATCCGCCGGGTACAGCATGCCGGCGTCGCGCAGGATCTCCAGAATGTATTCGGCCGCATCTTCGGGCGAATACAACGCGGTGCGCAGATGGATTTCGGGATGCTCGGGCGGCTCGTATGGCGAATCGATGCCCGTGAAATTCTTGAGTTCGCCGCGCCGCGCTTTCTTGTACAAGCCTTTCGGGTCGCGCTTCTCGGCTTCTTCGATCGGTGTATCGACGAACACTTCGAAGAACTCGCCTTCTTGCACGAGATCGCGCGCGAGGCGCCGCTCGGAGCGAAATGGCGAGATGAACGAGACCAGTACGATCAAACCGGCGTCGACCATGAGTCGCGCCACTTCAGCGACGCGCCGAATGTTCTCGACGCGATCCGCATCCGTGAATCCCAGATCCTTGTTCAAACCATGCCGCACGTTATCGCCGTCGAGCGTGTAGGTGTGACGGCCGAGCGAGTGCAAACGCCGTTCGACGAGATTCGCGACCGTGGACTTGCCGGCGCCCGACAAGCCAGTGAACCACAGGACGCATGCACGCTGCCCTTTGTGCGAAGCGCGCGCTTGCTTGTTCACGTCGAGCGCTTGCCAATGAATGTTTTCGGCGCGGCGTAGCGCAAATGAGATCAACCCCGCGCCCACCGTGTCGTTCGTGATCTTGTCGACGAGGATGAAGCTGCCCATCTCGCGGTTGTCGGTGTAGGGGTCGAACGGCACCGCACGATCGAGGCTGAGATTGCACACGCCAATCTCATTGAGTTCGAGCTGCTTCGCTGCGAGATGTTCGAGCGTGTTGACGTTGACCTTGTATTTGGGCGCCGTGATGCTGCCCGTCAAGGTGCGCGAGCCCAGCTTGATGAGGTACGGACGGCCGGGAAGCATCGGCTCGTCGTGCATCCAGATGATCGTTGCCTGAAATTGATCGGCGACGCCTGGCGGCGCATCGGACGTGCTGATCACATCGCCGCGACTGACATCGATCTCATCGCTGAGCGTGAGCGTGATCGATTGACCAGCGACCGCCTGTTCCAGATCGCCATCATGCGTGACGATGCGCGCAACGCGGCTGGTCCTACCCGACGGCAGCACACGGATCGCATCGCCTTTGCGGATGACGCCGCTGGCAATCGTGCCGGCAAAGCCGCGGAAATCTTGATTGGGACGATTCACCCATTGCACAGGTAGCCGAAACGGCAGCGCTTGCAGGTCGTCCTCGATCTGGGTGTTTTCCAGATAACCCATCAGCGTCGGGCCGCGGTACCACGGCATGTTGGCGCTCGCTTCGAGCATGTTGTCGCCGCGCAGTGCCGACAGAGGAATGGCGGTGACGCCGTTCAAGCCGATCTGTCGTGCGAAGTCGCGATACTCGCTGAGGATCGCATCGAAAATTTCTTGCGAATAATCGACCAGATCCATTTTGTTGATTGCCAGCACGACGTGACGAATGCCGAGCAGTGAAACGATGTAGCTGTGACGGCGTGTCTGCGTCAGCACGCCTTTGCGCGCGTCGATCAGAATCACCGCGACATCAGCAGTGGATGCGCCCGTCACCATGTTGCGCGTGTACTGCTCATGTCCGGGCGTATCGGCGACGATGAACTTGCGCTTGTCGGTGGAGAAGAAGCGATAGGCGACATCGATCGTGATGCCTTGCTCGCGCTCGGCCGCCAAGCCGTCGACCAATAGCGCGAAATCCAGCTCACCGCCCTGCGTGCCAACCTTGCGTGAATCGGCTTCCAGCGCCGCCAACTGATCCTCGAAAATCATTTTCGATTCGTACAGCAATCGTCCGATCAGGGTCGATTTGCCGTCGTCGACGCTGCCGCACGTGATGAACCGCAGCAAGCTCTTGTTCTCGTGCGATTTCAGATACGCCTGAATGTCGGTGGCGATGAGGTCGGATTTGTGGGACATAGCAAAGAGAGAAGCGGATAGGCGATGGGCGATAGCGGATGGTCAGCGATGTTGCAACGGCGGCGTAGCAGATAAACAGGCGTTTTGGCTATCTGCCAGCGCCCATCCGCTATCGCCTTCCATGTTCAGAAATACCCTTCCTGCTTCTTTTTCTCCATCGACGCGGTGCTGTCGTGGTCGATGACGCGGCCTTGGCGCTCGGAGCTGGTCGTCAGCAGCATTTCTTGAATGATTTCCGGCAGCGTCGCCGCCGTGCTTTCGATCGCGCCGGTGAGCGGGTAGCAGCCGAGCGTGCGAAAGCGCACTGAGCGCACCTGCGGTTGTTCGCCGGTAGCCAGCGGCATGCGCTCGTCGTCGACCATGATGAGCGTGCCATCGCGCTTCACCACTGGGCGCGGCGCTGAGTAGTACAGCGGCACGATCGGGATGTTTTCGAGATAGATGTATTGCCAGATATCGAGTTCGGTCCAATTCGATAGCGGAAATACACGCAAGCTTTCGCCCTTGTTTTTACGGGCGTTGTACAGCCGCCAGAGTTCGGGGCGTTGGCGTTTTGGATCCCAGCGA
>CAZIXV010000294.1:1081-4871 GCA_964543105.1 uncultured Steroidobacteraceae bacterium | reverse complement strand
GCGACCGCATTGGATCTGCCGTTGCAGCACGTAGAAGGCTTTACTCGCGAAGGTGGCGGCGAGCTGGGTAGCGACCCGGGATTGATCGAGACGGTCTTCAGCGAAGATGTGCTCGAGCGCGGACAAAACAGCCCGCTCATCCCGATCGGCGATGATCGCGCTGTGGTCGTGCGTGTGACAGCTCACCAACCCGCGGCGCCGCGTCCGCTCGCTGAAGTTCGCGATCAGATCGAGGAGCAGCTGCGCCGTCAGGCGATGTTCGATGCGGCGACGAAGCAGGGCGAGGAAATCTTGACGCGGCTGCGAGCGGGCGAAGCTTGGGACAAGGTGATGAGCGATCTGAAGCTGCAGCCAGCCGGCAGCCGTTACGTGACGCGTCGCGATCCGGTCGCTCCAAGCGCGGTGCTGCGCCAAGCATTCGATGTGCCGCGTGTACAAATTGGATCTGATGAGCCGTATCTCGCAGGCACGACGACGGATGATGGCAACTATGCCGTGTGGCAGGTATCGGCGGTGCGAGCGCCGGATCTGTCGGCTGAGTCAGACCAAGAGAAGAGCGCACGTGCGGCGCAGACGGCGCGGCAAATCGGTAATGAAGAATTCGCGACCTATCTCGACGAAGCCCAGCGCACTGCGGACATCGTGAAGAATCCGCGCATCTTTGATTGAGAATGCTTAGATGTCGCGACATGGACGCTCGTCCGTGTCGCATTGCGTTCTTCGTTAACGTGGAGCTAGCGCAGGATCAGCCGCTTGAGCTGTGATCCGCTTTGCGCAGAGGCTTTTTCTTTTCGCTCGTGGTGAGCTTCGTTGGACCGCCCAGCGCGGGCGGCGAATCAAAGTGCAACGTGCTTCGACAAGCTCAGCACGAACGGTGTGGCCTATCGCTCCCGGCGTAACAAATCACTTCCCACACTGTTGACGCGAATCGCTGCCACGACGGTACGACTAATTCCTCCCGCACCGTTGTGGCCGATTGCTGCCTCGCCGATGTGACGAATCACTTCCGCATCGTTGCGAGGCATCGCTGCTACACCGCGCTACTCGTCGCTCGTCAGCGCCATTCCGGTCGTGCTGAATCCACCATCGACGTAGACGATTTCGCCCGTGATGCCGGCAGCGAGATCGGAGCACAAGAAAGCGGCGGTGTTGCCGACATCTTCCGCCGTGACATTGCGACGCAGCGGCGCCACCTGCGCTACGTGCTTGAGGATCGAGCGGAACCCGCCGATGCCTGCGGCGGCGAGCGTCTTGATCGGACCTGCTGAGACGGCGTTGACTCGGATGCCTTTCGGACCGAGGTCGGCCGCCATGAAGCGCACGCTGGCTTCGAGGCTCGCCTTCGCCAATCCCATCACGTTGTAGCTGGGCAAGGAGCGCACGGCGCCGAGGTACGACAGCGTCAGAAACGCGCCGGCACGGCCTTCCATCATCGGCACCGCGGCCTTGGCGATGGCGGTGAGGCTGTAGCTCGAGATGTCATGTGCGATGCGGAAGTTCTCGCGCGTCGTCGATTCGACGAAGCCGCCGCGAATCGCATCGCTTGGCGCGAAAGCGACCGCATGGACGACGATGTCGAATGCATCCCAGGACTGCTTCAGCCGAGCAAAGCCGGCTTCGATGCTCGCATCGTCGGCGACGTCCATCTCGAACACGATGTTCGAGTCGAATTCGCCGGCCATGCGTTCGACACGGTCCTTGAAGCGATCTTGATAGCTGAACGCAAGCTCTGCACCCTCTCGGCGCATCGCGCTGGCGATGCCGTAAGCAATGGAGCGCTCAGTCGCGAGTCCGACGATTAGTGCGCGCTTGCCGGCGAGAAACCCCATGTGCAGCCTCCATCGATTTGAAAGGCGCGTATTGTGCACCAAGCAGGCGTTGGGCGGTCACGCAGATCCGACTTGCGTGATCGCAATGAAAAAGCCCGCACAAGGCGGGCTTTTCACGTCGTGAGCTGGATCAGAGAATCCTAGCGACTCACATGCATCACCAGGCGTTGCCCCGGCTTGATCACATTGCTGAGCTCGAGATCGTTCCAGCCCAACAGGTCGGTGACACTGACACGGAAGCGGCTTGCGATACGCGATAGCGTGTCACCCGCGCGAACGACGTATGTGATCGAGCTCGGCGTCACCGCAGCAGGGTTGGTCGAAGCAAGCGTCGCCGTTCCCGGAATGCGCAGCACCTGGCCAATCGACAACGTGCCTTCGCGGCGCAAGCCGTTCGTTTGTGCGAGACGGTCGAGGCTGACGCCATGGGCGCGCGCAATGCTCCACAGCGTATCGCCGCGACGGACGCGGTGAATGCCATCGCTCGCGACTCTGCGAAGCGGTGCTGGGTTGGCTGCGACACGTTCGCTGGCGGCCCGCGCATCACCACCGCGCGGCGGTGAGGTGATCATCAAGTCCTGTCCGGGGTGAATGAGGGTGCCGCGCAGCTTGTTCGTCGAGCGCAGTGCAGCAACCGTGACCCCGTATTTAGCGGCAATAGCGCCCAGGGTGTCGCCCGAGCGGACCCGGTGATACACGACGCGCACGCGCTTTTCCGGCGGCAACGTGGACAAGCCCGCGGTCAGCCGCTCTTCGCGATCGACGGGTACGAGCAGATGATGCGGGCCATCCGGGTCTGTGACCCAGTGATTGAAGGCCGGATTCAATGCCAGCAGCTCTTCTTTCGGCAGTTCGGCGAGTTCTGCCGCCACATGCAGATCGATTTGGCCTGCAGTTTCGACCTTGGAGAAATATGGTTGATTAGCGATGGGGGCGAACGCCAGGCCGTGCGTGGCCGGTTCTGCGACGATGCGGCGCATGGCGAGCAGTTTCGGGACGTAGGCGCGCGTCTCGCGCGGCAACGAAAGACTGAAAAAATCGATCGGCTTGCCCGCGGCCTGATTGCGAGCAATGGCGCGCGCGACGTTCCGTTCGCCGCAGTTGTAGGCGGCCACCGCCAACAACCAGTCGTCGAATTCGCTGTGAAGGAATTGCAGGTAGTCGAGCGCGGCGCGTGTTGCCTCGAGAACATCGCGACGGCCGTCGTAGTACCAGTTCTGTTTCAGTCCGTAGCGTAGACCGGTCGCAGGAATGAATTGCCAAAGTCCCGATGCACGCGCGCGCGAGTAGGCGACGGGATTGAATGCACTTTCAACGACAGGTAACAACGCCAGTTCGAGCGGCATACCGCGGGCTTCGATTTCCTGAACGATGTGATACAGGTAGCGCTCGCCGCGTTTGAAGGTGCGGTCGAGATAAGCGGGGTGACGGACGAACCAGCTGAGCTCGCGATCGATGTCGGCATGATCCACATCGATCAAGGAGAAGCCGCTACGAATGCGCTCGAAAATATCGGTATCTGCGGCGCGCGCATCGACGGGAGAGCCGATATCAGAAACGAGAGCAGGGCGCGCCTGCGTTTGCGCATCGAGCGTCTCGATCGCGTCTTCCACCTGATCGGGGCCGAGCGTGCCGATGTCTGCTTCGTCGAGCTTGAGGTCCTCGTCCGAGAGATTCTCGCTCGCGAACAGCTCAGTGCCGGCGGCTGAGTCCGAAGGGGTGTGGCTGCACCCGGCAGATAAAAAAGCAAAAGCCGCAAGCCAAAGACTATGCAGCGCTGCCGGTGTGCGACGGACCATCAACATTGAAACCCCTCCAACTGGGCCGGTGGCCCGCTTGATTCGCCGGCGCAGTCGCCGGATGTATCACCTTGTCCGGACAACCGGACGTTACGTTTGTGTTACCTATCGCCGGCTCCGCTCGCGCTCAGCTCTCTAGCCTCGCAAACGCAGCTTCTCGAC
>CAZIXV010000294.1:0-1071 GCA_964543105.1 uncultured Steroidobacteraceae bacterium | reverse complement strand
CCGGATGTCGCAGACACCTTCCATGTTCAACTACTCGCCTCGAAAGCCGTCCTTCCATTCCCGGATGACGGCAAATACCTCGATTCGATTCAACGCGCGCCCCGCGCGCGCTTCCGCGGCCTGCTTCACAGTCTCCAGATGGCAGCGCAGAAATGGGTTCACATTCCTCTCTCGCCTCATGGTCGACGGCACCGTTGCCTGACCATCAGCACGCCGCGTGCGGCATTCCTTGAGATAGGCGCGCGCCTCTACATTGCCCGGTTCGACCGCCACTGCGAACTGCAGATTGCTGACTGTGTACTCGTGCGCGCAATAGACCTGAGTGTCATCAGGCAAGGCTGCGAGCTTCGCCAGCGAGGCGCTCATTTGCTCGGCGGTACCTTCAAACAGTCGACCGCAGCCGGCCGAGAACAAGGTGTCGCCGCAAAACACCGCCCCATGACCTGCGTAGGCAATATGTCCCGCGGTATGGCCGGGCACGTCGATCACATCGAAGTGCAGACCCAACTCGGACAGATCCACGACGTCGCCCTCACGCAACGGCGTCGGATTGCCGGGTACTTGTTCGGCAGCAGGGCCGAATGTTGGTACTGCATTTTCCTGTAGCAGTGTTGCGACACCACCGACATGGTCGTGGTGGTGGTGAGTGATCAGTATTCCGGCGAGCGACAAATTCTGATCAGCAAGCGCAGCACGCACAGGCGCTGCATCGCCGGGATCGACCACCACGACGCGTCGCGCATCGCGCGGTGCATGAATCAACCAAATGTAGTTATCGCTGAACGCCCGGACGGGGGTGACCTGCAACATGTGTCAAAAGCCCCTGAGGGAAATTACGCGACGAGCAGTGAACAAACTCGCGGTATTAAACATGCCCGCATCGTGCTGAACAAGCACGAATTTCGGGTGAATGTCGATGTCGCGGAAAGAGCATCCGCCAGTGTGTCTGTCATGTGAAATTTGCAAGCGCGCTCATAGGCGATGCGTTACTGGCTTGGCTAACACCGAATGTGAAACCAATTCCGACGCACGCGGGTTCTCACGAGCATCGAGCCCGGCGCGCAACGGGCT
>CAZIXV010000293.1:0-4882 GCA_964543105.1 uncultured Steroidobacteraceae bacterium | reverse complement strand
CCTATCCGGTAAGACGGTCGCCCTGTGGGGTCTTGCGTTCAAGCCGAATACCGACGACATGCGTGAAGCCCCGAGCCGCGCGCTCATGGAGGCGCTTTGGAGCGCAGGTGCGAAAGTGCGCGCCTACGATCCGGTCGCGATCGAGGAGGCGCAGCGCCTCTACGGAGATCGCAATGATCTCGCGTTGGTGTCCAGTTCAAGCGACGCATTGAAGGGTGCCGATGCACTGGCGATCGCGACGGAGTGGCAGGAATTTCGTAGCCCCGATTTCGAGTTGATCAAGAGCGAGTTGAAGCACCCCGTTATCTTCGATGGTCGTAACTTGTACGATCCGGGTTTCGTAAGCCGCTTCGGCTTGACCTACTACGCCATTGGGCGCGGCGACAGTGTCGCGAATTCGCGATAGCTGCGAGCCGATCTTCAAGAAGGGATGATTGCACTATGGGCTGCCTGTTCGAGGCAGCCCCACGTATCCTGTCGCCCTCGACTATGCATTCCCTGCGGGTAAGTTGATGAGCCTGTATCACATTGGAGTTGAATCATGTTGATCCCAGTCGTTCTCTCAGGTGGATCTGGGACGAGGCTCTGGCCGCTTTCTCGCGAGCTTTATCCCAAGCAGCTGTTACCGCTGGTTTCGAAAGGAACCATGCTGCAGGAGACGCTGGCTCGGCTCGAAGGGATCAATCAAGTCGGTGCGCCGATTGTCGTCTGCAATGAGCAGCATCGTTTTCTCGTCGCCGAACAGCTGCGCGAAAGTGGTGTCGATGCCGCATCAATCCTCCTCGAGCCGGTCGGGCGAAACACGGCGCCTGCGATTGCTGTGGCCGCGATGGCCGCTGTCACCGGCAACGACTCCTCGCAAGCGGACGACCCGATCCTCTTGGTTCTGCCGGCAGACCACGTCATTCGCGACGTGCGTGCATTCCAGGCGGCAGTCGATATCGGTCGCAAAGCTGCGTCCGAAGGCAAGCTCGTTACCTTCGGTGTGGTGCCTCACAAACCAGAAACCGGCTACGGCTATATCCGTCGCGAGTCCGGTTCGGGCCCAGTGTTCGGGATCGCAGAATTCGTTGAGAAGCCGGATTTGACGACGGCGACGCGATACGTCGAATCAAAAGAATATTTTTGGAACAGCGGCATGTTCATGTTCCGCGCGTCGCAAGTACTCGATGAGCTACGCGCGCTAGCTCCCGCCATTTATGAAGCGTGCGCGCAAGCATTTACAGTCGCCAAGCGCGATCTCGATTTCACTCGACTGCCGGCGAAAGAATTCGGTGAATGTCCGAGTGACTCGATCGACTATGCCGTCATGGAGAAGACCCGATATGGCGCAGTCGTTCCGCTGGACGCAGGGTGGAGCGACGTGGGGTCGTGGTCTGCGCTGCACGAAGCTATTCCAGGCGACACGCACAACAACGTGCAGATCGGCGATGTGCTCACCGACGATACCCATGGCTGCTACTTGCAGTCGACGAGCCGCCTCGTCGCCACTGTTGGCTTGAAGGATCACGTGGTCGTCGAGACCAAAGACGCCGTCTTGGTGGCGCCGAAAGACAGAGTGCAAGACGTCAAGCAACTCGTGGCACAGCTGAAGAAGCAGGGCCGCTACGAGACGTCATTGCATCGTGAAGTGTTTCGGCCCTGGGGAAGTTACGACAGCATCGATCAAGGCGATCGATTCCAGGTCAAGCGTCTGGTCGTAAAGCCCGGCGCTTGCATGTCGCTACAGCTGCATCACCATCGCGCCGAGCATTGGATCGTCGTATCTGGCACTGCGCGAATTACGCGCGACGACGAAACGTTTCTGCTCGAAGAAAACCAGTCGACCTACATTCCGCTCGGCACGCGCCACCGCATCGAAAATCCCGGCAAGATTCCGCTGCACATCATAGAGGTGCAATCCGGCGGATACCTTGGCGAGGACGACATCGTTCGGTTCGAGGACCGGTATGGGAGGGAAGGGCAGTCAGGGTGATGTGCTAGACGTGTAAACGTGTAAACGTGTAAACGTGTGAACGGAGAAGTGTAGGCAGCTCAAAGGATTCTGAACTTGGCTGCATCAGGGAGGCCATGCAATGGAACGTGCAGTTCGGTATCACACTGATTTAGATGTTTGGAAAGTGAGCCGGGCGCTGGCAAAAAGCGCGTACGGAATCGCTGCGGCATTTCCACTGATCGAGCGGTTCGCGTTAGCGGATCAAGTGAGGCGTGCTGCCGTGTCTGTGCCCGCGAACATCGCGGAAGGATGCGGTAGAGGCACAAGACAAGAGCTGGTCAGATCCCTTAGGATCGCCCGCGGTTCTCTTTCCGAACTTCATTCGCATTTGAGCCTCGCGCTCGATCTGGGCTACATCTCTTCAACTGACGCAGTATTCAGCGAGCTTCAGCGTACTCACTTACTTATTAACCGTATGATCGGTTCTCTTCAACGAATGTCTTGAGACGTCTCTCCTACACGTTTACACGATCACACGTTTACACGAAATACAGAAAAACATGCCCAGCCCTAACGCCATCACAGGCTTCAAAGCCTACGATTACCGCGGTCGCATCCCATCGGAGATCAATCCGGATGTCGCGTACCGGATTGGGCGTGCGTACGCCGAGTTCCTGAAGCCGAAGCGGGTGATCGTGGGGCGCGACATTCGGCTGTCGAGCGCCGAGTTGTGCGAGGCACTCGCAAATGGATTGATGGACTCTGGCGTGGATGTTTATGACATCGGGTTGTGCGGTACCGAGGGTGTGTACTTCGCCACATTCAGCGAACAGATGGACGGCGGCATCATGGTGACTGCCAGCCACAATCCACCCGACTACAACGGCATGAAATTCGTTCGTGAGCAGTCGCGGCCGATCAGCGGCGATACCGGGCTGAAAGAAATTCAGGCGATTGCAGAAGCGAACGCGTACTCCGATGCGGCACGTCGTGGCGTGCGGCACGATCTCGATATCACCGCCAAGTACATCGAGCATTTGTTGTCGTATCTCGATCGCGCGAAGCTGCGAAAGCTGAAGATCGTTGTGACTGCCGGGAATGGCGGAGCAGGGATGGTCGTCGATCTGCTCGAGTCGCATCTGCCGTTCGAGTTCATCAAGATCAATCACGAGCCCGACGGTACGTTTCCCAACGGGGTTCCGAATCCGATGATCGAAGAAAATCGCGCCTCGACCATTGCAGCGATCCGAGAGCATGGCGCCGATCTCGGCGTTGCATGGGATGGCGATTTCGATCGCTGCTTCCTGTTCGATGAAAGCGGATCGTTCATCGAGGGGTATTACATCGTCGGGTTGCTGGCGTCAGCATTTTTGAAACGGGAGCCGGGCGCGCGCATCGTGCATGACCCGCGCCTGACTTGGGCGACGATCGATATGATCGAATTGCACGGCGGGAAGGCAGTGATGTCGAAGTCAGGACATGCTTTCATGAAGGATGTCATGCGGCAAGCGGATGCTGCGTACGGTGGTGAAATGAGCGCGCACCATTATTTCCGCGCGTTCGGCTATTGCGATAGCGGGCAGATTCCGTGGTTGCTCGTCACGCAACTCATGTGCGAAAGCGGCAAGAAGCTGTCGGAGCTCGTCGGCGAGCGTATCGCGAAGTTTCCCGCGAGCGGCGAGATCAACCGCAAGGTGCCTGATGTCAAATCAACGATAGAATACATCCAGGCGCAGTACGCACCGGGTGCGCGTTCTATGGATTTCACGGATGGCTTGTCGGTCGAGTTTGAGCAGTGGCGGTTCAATCTGCGGGCATCGAATACCGAACCGCTCATTCGTTTGAATGTCGAAAGCCGTGGCGATATCGACTTGATGCGGGAGAAGACGGCCGAGCTCTTGGCTGCAATCGGTGGCGAGCCGCATTAGTGTTTGGGGACGTTCAGTAAGGGAGCGGCTTGGCTGCCCGAGAGTGTGGCGTTCAAGTATCGCGCGGCGAACAGGTGTCCGTCGCATCGCTTTGTGTCTATTTAGACCGAGTCCTCGTCTGCTCCTTGTGTGATCGCGGACTTTAGCCCGACGGTTTTGAGTCCAGATAATTTCCGACCCGCAGGCTCGTCTGACGGCTTACCGATCGCCGCTCCGCTGCGAAAAATCCCGCTTTCTCACTCATCCTTTCGCGGTATTCGCGTCCCATAGACCAAGGGAGCGTTGCGGCGCTTTCGGAATGTCGTAGCATTCGAGCCGCCCTCACTTGAGGAAGCAAAGGTCCCCGCACTCCGATGCCAAAGGAGGACCTCGCCGTGAGCGGCCCAGGCATGCGAGCTGGCTAAAGGGGAGCACATGACCGATCGCTATATTCTGCTGGTCGAAGACAATCCAGACGACGAAGAACTCACGCTACTCAGTCTGCGCAAGCACAACCTGGGCCATGAAATCATCGTTGTTCGCGATGGCGTGGAAGCCGTCGATTTCCTGTTGGGCACGGGCCAGTATGCTGGCCGCGATATTTCGAAAGCCCCGACCGTCGTGTTACTGGATTTGAAACTTCCCAAGCTGGATGGTCTGGGCGTGCTCAAACGCCTACGCGCCGACGAGCGCACACGGACCCTGCCCATCGTCGTGCTCACCTCGTCAAGCCAGGATGCAGACGTGCTGGCGAGCTACGACCTCGGTGCGAATAGCTACGTACGAAAGCCGGTCGAATTCGGCTCGTTCGTCGATGCGGTCAGCAGCCTCGGGATGTATTGGGTCTCTTTGAACCGTCCGCCGCCGCTCAATGCGGTTCGCTGACGCATTTTGAGGTTAGTGACCTCAACTGGCGTTTGACCGGTTAAGTCGCCCTCCATACACTACGCGTCCCGTCAGGTCGCCATGCGCGACCGTTTGCATGGGCGGTTAGCTCAGCGGTAGAGCACTGCTTTCACACGGCAGGGGTCACAGGTTC
>CAZIXV010000292.1:0-4889 GCA_964543105.1 uncultured Steroidobacteraceae bacterium | reverse complement strand
AATGAAAGGCAGCTCGAGCGCTTCCCAGATTTCATGCGGCACCGTCGGACCACCGATGGCATAGGGTCGGCCGCTTTCGAATACTTCGCGACGCAGCGTTGTAAACCATTCGCGCTGATAGGCGCGCGCTGCCCTCGACGTTTCGAGTTGCGTCGCATCGTCACGTCGCGCGCGGCGCTCGTTGGTGTCCTGGCTCATGACAATGCCCTCTGGATGCACGCCGCGTGGAATGTGCTCGCGGCAGCGCGAATGTTCTCGCGTCCGAGATCCGTGCGCGCCTCGTCACGAATCAGGAGCGTCGGCTTGCCGGCCTGATCTGCAAGCCGCTTCAAGCGCGGATAGTCCCAACCGAATTGGCGGTCCGAAGGTGGGATGTAAAACACGACGCCATCGACTTCGGAGCGGGTGACATGCGTTTCGAACCAACGCTCGCGTAGGTTTTCCGGCCACTCATGACCAGTGGCGGCGGTGAGATACATCGACTGCAATGCCGCCAGCGGTTGCGTGTCCGCCGGCGGATCTGCTGCGAGCGCGCGCGATCCCCAAGCGTCGTCTTCGGCAACGACCAAGCCGCCCGCAGCTTCCAAGGCGGCATGCAGATCGACGTGCGTCAATGGTTCGGCAGTGGCGATGAGCCAGCGTGGCCGCGCATCGCCCGGCTTGGGTTCGAGGACAGCGAGGAATTGTCCGAGCGCGGTTCGATAGGCGGCAGGCGACATGAAGTTTGCGGCGCCGAGCGCCACGAGAGCCTCCACGCCCGTCAATGCGCGCTGCCAGCGCAGCGTCAACAATTGCCGCTGCATTTCCTGTGTCTGCCGCGTCTCGGCCAGCGCTTGCGCCAACGCGTCATCATCGATCTGGCGCTTCGAGACGCGCGCGATCACCTCAATCAGCTCGCGCCATTGGCCCTCGTTATAGGTCACGACAGCATCGCGCTGGCTTTGCATCAAATCGAACATATGCAGTGCCGGCAGCTTTGGCGCACGCCCTTGGCGATACATCTCTTTCAAGTAGTAGAAGAGTTTGGCGTACGGGCGAGTGATGACGAGCAGATCGAATTGCGCCCATTCGCCCATGACGCCGGCTTCGAAGAGATCGCGGATGTCACGCGCGACGATGGGCTCGATGTAGCGATCCGCGATCGGCGTGGACGCAGCGCCGCGTGGCGTCATCGCGATCGGCAGCGCGCCTGCTGCTAGCGCGAGTTCTCGTGGGAACGCCGCGCCGACATAACCGATCACGGGCTGCGCGGCGCGCTGCGCCGCGGGCAATGCGGCGTAGCGATTGTCGTAAGCGAATTTGAGAGTTGAGAAAGCCATCGCGGAGCGCGTCATCGTTGGTAGAACGAACCATTGTTATCCACCTTGCGAAGATAACTGAAGTCCGCAATCAACGAACGCCCGACCGTTCGTGCTGAACCGGCGAAGAACCCTTCGACGAGTTCAGGGCGAACGGAGATCGTTGGACGGAGGTTGTGACAACTAAACCCGCAGCGAACCGCGAAAACCTCTCACTGCGTAATAGGACTGCGCGCCATTGTGGTAAACGAACACACGTCCGTAACGGCGATCACCAAAGATCGCACCGCCGAGCTTTCGAACATCGGCCGGAGTCTGCAGCCAACTCGACGTTTTCAAATCGAACTCGCCGAGCTTCTGCAACGCGTGATACTGCTCTTCCGTCAATAACTCGATACCCATGCGCGCCGCCATATCGACCGCATTGTCCGCCGGCTTGTGTTCCTTGCGCGATTCCAGCCCTTCACGGTCGTAGCACACGCTGCGACGCCCCTTGGGGGTTTCAGCCGAGCAATCAAAAAAGATGAAAGGGCCGGTCTTCCCGTCGCGACCGACGACATCGGGCTCGCCTCCAGTGCGCTCCATCGCCTCGAGCGCCTTCAGCTTTTTGGCATCGAGCCGAGCCTCGACCTGCACCCATTCGATGCCTTTATGACGCTGCATGTGCTTCTCGAAACGCGCTTTCAGTACATCGATGAGTTCGTCGCGCTGCTTCGCCTTCACTGTTGCTCCTTTTTCTTTGCAGAGGGGACGGACAAAGAATACCGGCGAAGCAGCACCAGTGTCCCCTGTGGGCTGCCGTGCGATAACGCCTCAATGTCCAGCAGTTGCCGCGTCAGTCAGCCACGATCGGCGCTACTTGCGCTGCGGGAGCGCTCCCACCTGCTGCAAGCCATCACCACATTAGTCAACTATCTGTACTATTACGCTACGCCAAACCGGGTATTCGCACCGATGCGCACTGACAAATTCTTCAAGGACGAGAACGGCAGTTCGAAACTCCTCAAGCAATCCGACTTCCTGATGCGAGGTCTGCTGCACGCGTTCTATTGGATGGACGAGAGCCTGCAGAATCACCTACGCGCCGGCGGCTGGCCGCACGTCTCGCGGACTCAGTCCATGATCATGGTGAACATCGCCGATGGCATCACCCGCCCGGTGGATCTGGCGCGCAATCTGGGCATCAGCCGCCAGGCTGCGCAGCAGGTGCTCGCGGACATGGAGAAGCAGGGCTTGATCAAACTCGTACCCGACTCGCACGATGCCCGTGCGAAGGTCGTTCGTTTCAGCTCCCGTGGCAAAGGCATCGTGAATGCCGCGCTGCGCGCGGTGGCCGCCATCGATCAAGAATTAGAACGCCGGCTCGGAAAGCAATTGTTCGCGCACCTCAAACAGGCATTGCTCGAACGCGACTGGGGCGAAGTGATCGACCCAGGGTTCGATCCACAGGCGCCGCGCCCGCCGGATGTACGACGTGCGCCGCTGCGTTCGCGCAACTAGTACTACCGCAACCAGTCACTCAAATTCCGCGATCGCGCTCCTTCCAGAACGGCGCGCGTAGCTCACGCTTGAGAATCTTGTTTGCACCGCTCAACGGGAACGGTTCGTTGCGGAACGTCACGCTGCGCACGCATTTGTAGCCCGCCAATGAAGCACGGCAATGTGCGATCAGCTCGGGTTCCGTCAAGCTTGCGCCTGGATGCAAGCGCACGATCGCATGCACTTGTTCGCCCCACACATCGCTTGGTACGCCGATCACGACGCATTCGGCGACCGCCGGATGTTGATGCACGACGGCTTCGACTTCCGCCGAATACACGTTCTCTCCACCGGTGATGATCATGTCTTTCAGACGATCCACGATGTAGAGAAACCCCTGCGCGTCGATGTAACCGGCATCGCCCGTATGGAGCCGGCCGTTGCGCCACGCGAGTTCAGTCTGTTCGGGCTGACGCCAATAGCCGGGCGATACCGCGGCAGAGCGCACGCAGATCTCACCGATCACGCCGGGCGGTACCTCGACGTCGTTCTCGTCGCGAATCGTAACTTCAACACCGGGCATCGGATGTCCCGCCGAGGCCATTCGGCCGCCGTTCGGTGCGGCTGGATCGTGATACTTCGGCGCCAATGAGGCGACGTTGGGGCCGGCTTCGGTCTGTCCGTAGATCTGGTAGAACTGCGTGTGCGGCAGCGCTCGCAGCGTGCGCTCGAGCAGTGTGACGGACATCGGTGAGCCGCCATAACTGATCTTGCGCAGGCTACTGAGGTCGTAGCGAGCGATGGCCGGGTGATGCACGAGCGCGTGAATCATCGTCGGCACGAGTGCCACCTTCGTGACCCGTCGCTCCGCGATGTGCGCCAACACCATCTCCGGTTCGAAGCGCGGCAGAACGCTGATACGTGCGGCGAGCATTGCCGCGGCGATGCTGTTGAGTCCAGCGACCATATGAAACATGGGCGCGACGATCATCAGACGATCGTCCAGCGACAGGCCGATGGTTACACACCATTGCAGTGTGTTCGTAATCACGCCAGCGTGCGTCAGCATGACGCCTTTTGCTTTGCCCGTCGTGCCACCGGTATAAAACAGCGCTGCCAGATCTTCGCCGGCGCGCCCCGCATCCTCGACCGGTTGCGCAACCGCAAGCAAGTCCGTCAAGCGTTCGAACCCCGACGGCGCAGCGCCGTCGCCGACATAGATGATCTTCTCCAGGTGTCCGAGCTGCGGCGCGATCTGTTCGATGATCGGCGCGAATGCGTCGTCAACCAACAGGAAGCGGCTCGCCGAATCATTGAGCCAGTAGACCACTTCAGCAGGCGCCAGCCGCGTATTGATCGGCACGAGCACCCCGCCCGCCCAAGGAACAGCGAAGTAATACTGCAGATACAGATCGCTATTGAACGCCAGCATGGCGACCCCGTCGCCGGGCTTGAGGCCGAGCGACCTGAGCGCACCGGCGAGGCGTTGCACGCGATCGAGCGTCGTGCGCCAGGAATTCGCGCGCTCACGCCCGAACACGACGGCATCTTCGGCGTCATCGATGCGTGCGGCGCGCACGATGAGCTGACTGAAGGAGAATCCCGTTTTCGCCATAGCCTGCTGCCACCTTCGGTTTTGCGCAAGGTACATGCCGTCAAGTTAATTGACAACATGATTTATAGCGACTAGAAAGCCCTTCATGCCGGCGCAACAGCACCGTGCAACGGCTGCGCTTAAGCGCAGCGTACCCTGAAATGGTCAACAGGTTTTGCAGGCTCGCATGATCAGCATCATTCAGACAGCGCTCGCCCCCTACTACCTGTACATCAAGTTCTTGCACGTCTTGTTCGTGATGGTGTGGATCTGGAGCACGGCCGTCGCGTACGCTTTTTATCTGGTGCCCGTCTTCAAGGCCTGGCGTCGCAATCCGCACGATCCCGAAATCCGCGAAATGCGCAACTGGACCCTCGAGCGCTTCGACCACGGCGTGATCTATGAGCACATTGCGTTCCCGGGGATTCTCATTACCGGCGTGCTGCTTTTTCTCACTGCGGGATTCGGCACCGGCATCAATTGGATGCTGCTCAAACTCTTGATCGTGACCGGCATCC
>CAZIXV010000291.1:0-4903 GCA_964543105.1 uncultured Steroidobacteraceae bacterium | reverse complement strand
TCCGGCTTGGTGGCCGCCAAGCAGCAGGGCGCCTATTACTCGAGTTTTCTAGAGCGTGAAGGTTTTCACGATGGATTGAGTCGTTACAGCGCACTCACGCTCGCCGTGCTGATGGACGAAGACAATCCCGACAAGCCGTGGGGCGGCCTGCCGAAACCGGCGCTCGTCTGCGCTAACTCGGAAGATCGCAGCGCGCAGTTGCTTGCGCGAGTCAGCGGCGCAGCCTACGTGCCATTGGACACGCCATCGCTGCGGGTGCTGCATCCGAATTGGTGGAGCATGAGCCGTTGGCAATGGGAGGACCTGGACGAGCCGTTTCGTATCGATGTCATGGTCGAACAGCTCAAAGAACTCATCGCGGTGAGCGAGCGTATTGCCGGTCGCAAGCTCGACATGGAGCGGCTCGCGCAAATCGTCGCTCGCGTCAATCGGCAGGAAGAATACTTCGACGAAATCCGCACGATCATTGCACGCGCGCCGAAGCTGCCGGTGCGACTCGGTGAAGTCATGAGCCTGGTGATGCGCATTCAGTGGCTGCGCGGTACTGAGTGGGCGCTCGATGCGGCGCGCGCCTTTCGCGACGAAGTGAAGCAGCGCGGGGATGCCGAGCAATGGGTGTGTCCGAACGAGCGGTATCGGCTGATGTACGTCGGCCAAGGGCTCTGGAGCAATCTCGATTTCTTTACCGAGTTCGAGGCGCGCTACGGCGCCGTGTTCGTGCGGTCGAACTACTTATCGATCGCAAGTGACGGGTATTTGCGCTACGGCAATGATCCGTTGCGTGCGCTCGCAAGCCGCTACGTCACGATGTCGGAGCAAATGCACATTCCGGGGTTGGGCGGTGCGTGGGCATTACACGAAGCGCGCGAACATCGCATTGACGGCGGTCTATCGAATGCCGGCTGGTGGGGCGGGCGCATGGTGACGGCCGCATTGGAAGAAGCCGGCATTCCCGTGTTGGAGTTTCCTGTCGATCCGGTCGGCCAGCATGGCGCGGATGATCGAACCATGCGCGAGATGGTCGCGCAGTTCATCGAGACCCGGTTGGTGCGCGCAGCGCGCGAGCACTAACCCGACGGTTGATGCCGAACCTCACGAGGAGATTCTGCAGCAACACGTGTATGCAGCGGCTTGCCTGCGGCATCGGACTCGAGCGGCATCATGATGTCGGGTTTCTGCCGCACGATGCGCAGGAGTAGTTCGCGCATGGCGTTCTCTGCAGGCGAGGGCGGCGGATCGCGACGCACACTGATGTGAATCGTGCGATACAAGGGTTGCGTCGGGAACGGCCAGATCTCCAACTCACCGCGCTCGACTTCGGCGTCGACCGACGCCTGCGGTAGTAGCGTCATGCCCATGCCGCGTGTTACGGCAGTGAGCATCAAAGGCAGCGAGGTCACTTCGAGCACGATGTTCGGTTCGGCGCCCACCGTAGAAAACAAACCGCGCAGCAAGCTTTGACTCAGATTCGGCGACGTCGATAACACCCACTTACACCGCGCCAATGTCGCCAGATCTTGCGGCGGTGGTTCGAGCCCCGTGGCTTGTACGATTTTCAGTTCCTCACGAAACAGCGGCGTCGATTCCACATTCGGGCTAGCGCGCTGCACCGGACCGACGACCATGTCGAGCGAGCCCGCTTCGATCAGCGGTAGCAGCACGGTGCTCAGTCCTTCACGAATGTGCAGTTTCACGTGAGGAAATTCCTGGCTTGCGAGCGCCAACAAGGGCGAGCCGATCGAATTGGATTGCGTCGACATCAGACCGATCGACACGGTGCCGGCAATCACCTCTTCATCGCCATGCAGATGCGCGCTCAGTCCGTCGACGTGTCGCAGGATCAATTGTGCTTGTCCGTAAAGCTTGCGGCCTGCGCTCGTGAGTCGCACGCCCTGCGAGGAGCGTTCGAGCAGCTTCACTTTGAGTTCGTGTTCGAGCACCGCGAGCTGCTGACTCAACGCTGGCTGGGCAATTCCGATATGCGCGGCCGCTCTGCTGATGCTGCCTGCATCGGCGATCTCGATGAACAGCTGCAGACGTCTGGTTTCCACGGTGTACTCCCCAATCGAACGAACACAGAACCAAGCGGCGCGCAGCGCAGCATAGTTCAGGTGGGCTGCGCCATAACAGAAACGTGTGACGACCATAGCGTCTCAGTGTTGGGCGCGCTGGCTTTTCATTCGCATACTCGAATTGAACGCGCGATCAGAATTTCCGATGCCGGTTCGATGTATGTGGGGGATCGACATGAATAACGTGAATGATCGGATTTCGCGGATGGCGCTGCGCCGTCATCTCATGCGAGGAGCTGCTTTAGGGACTGCGTTGCTCGCAAGTGCGCCCGCTCTGGCGCAAACCGCAAGTGGAGCTGCTGACACCGAGCTCACTGAAATCGTCGTCACCGGCAGCCGCATCCGCGGTGTTGAAGCCGTGGGCTCGAACGTTGTCGCACTCGGGCGTGAAGACATCACGATCTCGACCGGCAACTCCGTCATGGAAGTGCTCAATACGACGCCGCAATTGCTTAATTACGGTGTCAACCAGCAGACGCTGACCAGTACGTCGGGCAATTCGAACATTCAGCGCGCCAGCTCGATCAATCTACACGGGATCAACCAAGCGGCCACTCTGGTGTTGTTCAACGGTCGACGCGGCCCGCCGATGGGAACGAACGGTGCGTTTGTCGATCCATCCTATATTCCGACGATTGCGCTCGAGCGCGTCGAGGTCGTCGCCGATGGCGCCTCTGCGATCTACGGCGCCGATGCGGTTGCCGGCGTTGTGAACTTCATTACGCGACGCGACTTCACCGGCTTCGAAGTGCGTGGTCGTTACGGCGGCGCCGATGGCTACGACAGCGGTCAAGCGGGCTTTATCGCCGGTCACAACTGGGGTTCGGGGCACGCGATGCTCGCGGTCGAGCATGTGCAAAACTCCGCGATCAATGGCAACGAACGCGACTACGTGCGTTCGGACTTGACGGCGTTTGGCGGTCGCGATTATCGCGGCAGCGGCTGTACGCCCGGCAATATCGTCGTCGGCGGCGTGGCCTACGCTATCCCCGAAGGCGGCGTTACGCCGGCGACCGCAGCGACGTTGCAACCCGGCACGCGCAACCGCTGCGAGACCTATCGCGACTTCGACTTCATTCCGAAACTCGAACGCAACGGGCTTGCGCTCTACGCCGAACAAGATGTTGGCGAACGAGTGCGCGTGTTCGCTGAAGGCTTCTACTCGCGACGTCATTGGCTGCAGCACCACACGACATCGGGTTCGTCCAACCTCGTCGCGAACCTTTCGGTGCCGAGCAGCAACGCGTTCTTCGTTGCACCGCCCGGCACGAATCCGGCGAGCGTGACCGTCGAATACAATTTCGAGCGTGATTTCGGCGGGCTCTACACGGGTCACGGCTTTCAACGAACGTTCGGCGGTACGGCGGGCGCCCAGGTCGATCTGTGGGGCGATTGGCAGGCGGAAGTCAGTGCGACGTGGGGCCAGGATCGAACCTTCTTCAACGCCGAGCGAATCGATGTCGATGCGCTCAATGCAGCATTGCGCAGCAGCGATCCGGCGACCGCATTCAATCCGTTCCAACCTGGCACCACGAATCCAGCGGTCATCGCCGCGATCAACAATTATCGATTCGAGCCGGAAGGGAAGAACCGCTTGTCGGTGTACGAGGCGCGCTTCGATGGCTCGCTGTTCGATCTACCCGGCGGGCCGGTGCGTATGGCGATTGGCGTATCGCGCATGGCGACGAGCTTGTGGAGCGAAACGCGTCGCGGCGTGTTGGGGCAGCCGCTCACCGGTCCACTGACGAGTGCCGATCGTGATGTCGAATCCGCCTATGCTGAAATCTTTGCGCCGCTGATTGGCGCTGCGAACGCGCTGCCGTTCGTGCAGCGTCTGGAGCTTTCCGTCGCCGGCCGCATCGATCGCTATAGCGATGTTGGTGACACTGAGAATCCGAAGTTCGGTTTGAATTGGTCGCCGCTCGAGGGCTTGATGGTGCGCGCGAGCTACGGCACTTCGTTTCGTGCGCCGAACTTGAGCGACGTCACCGTCACGCGTCCCGGCAATGGCATCACCTTCGGCATTTATGCGGATCCTGCCTCGCCGACCGGCACGACGTCCGGTTTCAATCTGTCCACCGGCAATCCGAACCTCACGCCCGAAACAGCGACGACGCGTTCGTTGAGTGTGGAATGGCGTCCAACGCAACTCCCCGATCTGTCATTGACCGCATCGTATTGGGACATCGAGTTCGAGAATCAGGTCGCCACCCTCGTCTCGAGTACGACAGTGCTACAGGATCCGAATGTCGCGCACCGCGTGATTCGCAATCCAAGCCAGGAGTTGATCGATTCGTTCCTCAACTCGGGACTACCCTTGAACGGCGTTCAACCGCCGGCGATCTCGGTCATCATCGATGCGCGGCCGTACAACGAAAGCGCGACGAAGGCATCGGGAATCGATTTTGATGCCGGCTATCGCTGGTACACGAACGCGGCAGGGCAGTTCAGTGCGGGAATCATGGGGACGTACTTCCTGAAATACGAGCGCAAGGTCACGCCGAACGAGCCGTTCGTGGATCTGCTCGATGATTTGAACAATCCTGTGCAGTTTCGCGCCCGGGCGCGCGCGGGTTGGCAAGGCGAGAACTTGAGTGCGGCGCTGTTCCTCAATCACGTTGGCAGTTACGACAACACCACGGTGACGCCGCTCGAAAAGGTGGATTCCTATACGACGATCGACTTGCACGCAGGCTATGAATTGAAGGGACCTGCCTGGCTGGACGGTGCAACGATCGCACTCGATGTGTCGAACCTGCTCGATGAAGATCCGCCGGTCGTGAACATCCAAGGCGGTTACGATCCCGTGCAAGCGAGCCTCATCGGGCGAT
>CAZIXV010000290.1:0-4917 GCA_964543105.1 uncultured Steroidobacteraceae bacterium | reverse complement strand
AATTCCACGAATTCTACGACTTCTTCCTTCGCCTCATCCACACCTGCGACAGCGGCGAACGTGACCTGTACCTGGTCCTCGCCTAACAGCCGCGCCCGACTCTTACCGAAGGACATGGCCCCTCGCCCGCCCGCGCCGCCTTGCATCTGGCGCATGAAGTACACCCAGACGGCGATGAGCAACAGGATGGGGAACGAGGACAGGAAGAGCTGCATCAGCAGCGATTGACGCTCCGGCGGGGCCGCATCGATTTTGACGCCGGACTGATCGAGCGTGCCGATCAGCGCCGTATTTTCGGTTTCGGGGTTATAGACAGTGAACTGCTGACCGTTCTTGCGCACGCCTTCGATGACGTTGCCTTTGAAAACGACCGAGTCCACGCCGCCATCTTTGACCTGCTGAAGGAAGGTCGAATAGGCCATCCGTCCGTCGGTTGCTTGACGGCCGCTGAAATTGCTGACCACCGTCGCAACGACGACAGCGATCACGATCCAGAGCACGATGTTTTTTGCGAGATCGTTCAAAGCCTGATCCTCAGGAGCTCACAGCGTCGGCAGGAAATCGACCAAAGCGTGGGTGAGCGTTGACAGCTGATGAGATGTATGCGACCGACACTACTACATCCTCCGCGGGCAAAGCCAGAAGCAAACACTTGCTTCGCGATGAGGCAGTAGATGATGGGACAGTTATGGGACCGAGCCGGCCAAATTCCACGTCGAGCGGGTGAATTCGTGCACTCATGATCTGCGACTAAGCGCCCGCGGATGCGACAGTGACTTTTCGGCTCGAACGTGGGGCGATTGGAAAATTTTCACTGGCAGATCGACAGAAGGCCGCCGTCCGGTCGCCGAAGGATCCAGCACAATAAATTGATTGAGCGGTCGTAGGGCGCGCCATTCCGGCCTCACTGGGGTCGATATCCAGTATTGCAAGCAAACTCGCGTGCACCCTCGGGCGTGATCACAGAGAATGCGCCGCGCGATAAGCCAAAGACCGCGAGCACGCACAAACGTTCGCATGCGTTTCGCCGGGCGCCCGGTACATCCGCAACCTTTTTTCAATTTGCACCAGACTCAACCCCGATGGATCTATCTGAAAAGCAACGAAAGTACCTGCGCGGGCTCGCACACGGCCGCGACCCGATCGTCTTGATTGGACAATCCGGCCTGTCGCCGGCAGTCCAGCATGAAATGGACGTAGCGCTCGGCGCGCATGAACTGGTGAAGGTCCGCGCGCGCGTGGGAGATCGTGAAGCTCGCGATTCGTTGCTGGATGAATTGGCAAACAAGACGGGCAGCGCGCTGGTGCAGCGGATCGGCAACGTCGGTGTCTTCTACCGGCCGAGCAAAGACAAACCGCGGATCATCCTGCCGGGCGATTGAACAGCCACAGCGCCGTCACAGCGCTCACGCAGGCCGTGGCGAACAACAGTGCCGAGAACCCATGCAAGGCGCCGAAGCGGGCCATGTCACCGGCGGCTCGCGCCGCTTGCATGAGCGGTCCCAGCACCAGTTCGCTCGTCAGCGGTGCAAGCGATGCGATCACGATCGCCACGATCGCCGCGCGCGGTATGACGAAGCCACCCATGCGCTGTAAGACAAAGATGAGCGCGGCTGCGACCACACCGATGAGTGTCTCGATAAAGAACAGCCGCCCCGCCACACGCCCCGCTTGGGATCGCTCGAGCACCGCAAACAGACTCGGGGCCGCCACGGTACACACGGTGACCAAACTGCCGGCCCAAAGAGCGAGCAACAGACCGGCGATGCGCTGAGCAAGCATGTCTTAGCGGTTAGCGGTTAGGCGTTGACGGTTAGAGGTTGGTCGCTGGCGATCCGCCATCCGCTATCGCCTATCCGCTTCTGACTAAACGTACTTGACCGCGACGATCTCGTAAGAACGAATGCCGTTCGGCGCGACGACATCGACGATGTCGCCTTCGTTCTTGCCGACGAGCGCCCGTGCGATCGGCGATGACACCGAGATCCGGCCCGCCTTGATGTCGGCTTCCGCATCACCGACGATCTGGTACACGACTTCATTGCCGTCTTCCTGATCTTCGAGATTCACGGTCGCACCGAACACGACCTTATCGCCGGCAGCAATCGACGTGACGTCGATGATTTCGGAGTTCGACAGATGCGCTTCAATGTCCTTGATGCGGCCTTCGATGAAACTTTGCTGTTCGCGTGCAGCGTGATATTCGGCGTTCTCACTCAAATCACCGTGACTGCGAGCTTCCGCGATCGCGGCAATCACGCGCGGGCGATCCTCCGTCTTCAATCGCTTCAACTCGGCTCGTAGGCGCTCCGCGCCTGTCGCGGTCAGTGGCATTCGCCTCACGATCCAACCTCTTGATGCAAATCCTGCAGACGATTCACGTCTACATCGTTCATATGAGCAATGGCATCACAGGTCGCAAGACCCGCAGCCACCGTCGTGTAATACGTGATCCGCTTATGCACGGCTTCACGACGAATCGAGCGCGATTCGAAGATTGCCTGCTTACCTTCCGTCGTGTTCACGATCAAGGCAATTTCGTGGTTCTTGATCATGTCGACGATGTGCGGACGGCCTTCACGCACTTTGTTCACGACACGGCATTCCAAGCCGGCATCGGTAATCGTTTTCGCGGTGCCCGACGTCGCGACGATTTCGAAGCCCTGCGCGATCAGACGGCGTGCGAGAATCACCGCGACGGGCTTGTCGCGTTCGCGCACGCTCAGCAGACAGACACCCCGCGTGGGCAAGGTAACGCCCGAGGCCAGCTGCGCCTTTGCATACGCCTCGCCAAACGACCTGCCGGTCCCCATCACCTCGCCGGTCGATTTCATTTCCGGGCCCAGGATCGGATCGGCTTCCGGGAATTTCGTGAACGTGAAGACGGCTTCCTTGAACGATAAGAACTTCGGCGCGCGTTCATGCAGCAGGCCCAAGTCCTTCAATTTCTCACCCGCCATTACGCGCGCCGCCATCTTCGCCAGCGGCACACCCGTAGCCTTCGACACAAACGGCACGGTGCGCGAGGCACGCGGATTCACTTCGAGGATGTAGATGACGCCGTTTTGAATCGCGAACTGGATGTTCATCAGGCCGACGACATTCAGGCCGCGCGCCAACTTGCGCGTCTGCTCCTTGATCTCTGCCTGCGTCGCTGCGCTCAAGCTGTTCGGCGGCAAGGTGCAACCCGAATCGCCTGAATGCACACCAGCCTGTTCGACGTGTTCCATGATGCCGCCGATATAGACGTCTTCGCCGTCGCAGATCGCATCGACGTCGACTTCGATCGCCACATCGAGGAAGCGATCGAGCAACACGGGACTGTCGTTCGACACTTTCACTGCATCGGTCATGTAGGTGCGCAGATCATCTTCGTCGAAGACGATTTCCATCGCTCGACCGCCCAGCACGTAGGACGGTCGCACGACGAGCGGGAAGCCCACTGTCTTTGCCATCGCCAACGCCTGCTCTTCCGTGCGCGCCGTGCAGTTCGGCGGTTGCTTCAAACTCAACTGCTGCACGAGTTGCTGGAAGCGCTCGCGATCTTCTGCGATGTCGATCGAATCAGGCGTCGTGCCGATGATGGGTGCGCCGGCTGCTTCGAGCGCGCGGCATAGCTTCAAGGGCGTTTGTCCGCCGTATTGCACGATCACGCCATGCGGTTTTTCTTTGTCGATGATCTCCATGACATCTTCGAACGTGAGCGGTTCGAAATAGAGACGATCGGAGGTGTCGTAGTCGGTCGAGACGGTCTCGGGATTGCAGTTGACCATGATCGTCTCGAACCCGGCATCGCGCAGCGCGAGCGCAGCGTGCACGCAGCAGTAATCGAATTCGATGCCCTGGCCAATGCGATTCGGACCGCCACCCAAAATCATGATCTTTTTGCGATCGGTCGGCTCCGCTTCGCACTCTTCGTCATAGGTCGAGTACATATAAGCGGTCGAGGTGGCGAACTCCGCCGCGCAAGTATCGACACGCTTATAGACCGGGCGAATACCCATGGTCGTGCGCCGGCGGCGGACCGTCATCTCATCGATGCCAAGGAGCGTCGCCAAGCGGCGATCGGAAAAACCTTTGCGCTTGAGCTGGCGAACGCGGTCGCGTTCGAACGCGGCGATGCCTTGCTCCTGCACGATCTCTTCTTCGCGGATCAGATCCTCGATTTGTGCGAGGAACCAGCGATCGATACGGGTCAGTTCATGCACTTCATCGAGCGTCATGCCCGTACGGAACGCGTCACCGACGTAGCGAATGCGGTTCGGACCCGGCATCCGCAGCTCTTCATGCATGCGGTGCAGCTCATCGTCCGTCAATGGCAAGGTAGCGACCGGATCCAAGCCATCGATGCCGGTTTCCATCCCGCGCAGCGCTTTCTGCAGCGACTCCTGGAATGTGCGCCCCATCGCCATGACTTCGCCGACCGACTTCATTTGAGTCGTAAGGCGATCGTTCGAACCGGGGAATTTTTCGAACGTGAAGCGCGGGATCTTGGTGACGACGTAATCGATCGTCGGCTCGAACGACGCAGGTGTCGCGCCGCCGGTAATGTCGTTCTTCAATTCATCGAGCGTGTAGCCGACGGCAAGCTTCGCGGCGATTTTCGCGATCGGAAATCCGGTTGCCTTCGATGCCAGCGCAGATGAGCGCGACACGCGTGGATTCATTTCGATGATCAGCAGACGGCCGTCTTCGGGATTGAGCGCGAACTGCACGTTCGAGCCGCCGCACTCGACGCCGATCTTGCGCAACACCGCGATCGAGGCATTTCGCAGTCGTTGATATTCCTTGTCCGTGAGCGTTTGTGCCGGCGCGACCGTGATCGAGTCGCCGGTGTGCACGCCCATCGGATCGAAATTCTCGATCGAACAAATGATGATGCAGTTGTCCGCTTGATCGCGGACGACTTCCATCTCG
>CAZIXV010000289.1:0-4943 GCA_964543105.1 uncultured Steroidobacteraceae bacterium | reverse complement strand
AAAGTGTCTTTGGAGTTGGGCGGCAATGCGCCGTTCATCGTGTTCGACGACGCCGATCTCGACCTTGCCGTCGCCGGCGCGATGGCGTCGAAGTATCGCAACGCAGGTCAGACCTGCGTCTGCGCCAATCGCATCTATGTGCAAAGCGGCGTCTACGATCGCTTCGCCGACAAGCTCGCAGAAGCCGCCAGCGCAATGAAGGTGGGCAATGGCCTGGAGTCCGATGTGAAGGTCGGCCCGCTGATCGACGCGAAGGCGGTCGAAAAGGTCGAGCAACATGTCGCCGATGCGATCAGCAAGGGCGCCCAAGTGAAGCTCGGCGGCAAACGCGGCGATGGTGCAGGCACGTTCTATTTGCCGACTGTGCTCACGAACGTCAGCGCCGACATGCTGCCGATGCGCGAGGAAACCTTCGGGCCCGTGGCACCGCTGATGAAATTCGAATCCGACGCAGAAGCGATCGAACTTGCGAACGCCTCGCAGTTCGGCCTCGCAAGCTACTTCTACAGCCGCGACGTACAACGCTGCTGGCGGGTCGCAGAAGCACTCGAAACCGGTATCGTCGGCATCAACGAAGGCATCATCTCAACCGAAGTCGCGCCCTTCGGCGGCGTCAAAGAAAGTGGCATCGGCCGCGAAGGCTCGAAATACGGGCTGGATGAGTATCTGGAGATCAAATATCTCTGTTATGGCGGCGTGTGACGCCGCCAGCGGATAGGCGATAGGCGATAGGCGATGGCGTTCGGAAGGAACGATACGCATTAAGGTTTGCATCAACGACAAATGTTTGCTGAAGCACCGATGAGCACATCGCGAACAGTTTGTGACCTACGCGTGCAACGGCCAGCTGCCTCCGCCTGTTGCCGCTGCCCTGACCATCGCCGATCCGCAATCCGCCATCGCCTTCTCTCCGACCATGGACTCCACTGACATCGTCGTCATCGGTGCGGGCGTCATCGGTCTTGCGGTGGCCCGTGCGCTTGCGACGCGCGGGCGGGAAGTGGTGATCATCGAGGCGGCGGAGAGTTTCGGTTCCGGCATCAGTTCGCGGCACAGCGAGGTCATTCATGCCGGCATCTACTATCCGCGCGGCTCGCTGAAAGCGCAGCTTTGCGTTGCTGGCCGCAATCAGCTGTACGCATTTTGCGAGCGCTTTGGCGTACCGCATCGCCGTTGCGGCAAGCTCATCGTCGCGACGACGGCAGCGCAGGTGTCCGATCTGCAGGCGATCCAAGCAGCCGCCGCAGACAACGGCGTGGAATTGGAATGGCTCGACTCGGCAGCTGCACGCGTGTTGGAACCCGATGTCGTGTGCGATGCCGCGTTGTTTTCCCCTGCGACGGGCATCATCGACTCACACACTTATATGCATGCCTTACTCGCCGATGCAGAGCGGCACGGCGCAAGCGTTGCGTATCGCAGCCGCGTCGCCGCAATGTGGCTGGAAAGCTCATCGATTCTCGTTGCAATCAACGACGATGCACGGCCACAACTACGCGCACGCATGGTCGTGAACTGCGCCGGCCTGCATGCGACCCAGCTTGCCGCGTCGATCGAAGAATTTCCCACGGAGCACATTCCACGCACTCACTACGCACGCGGTCATTACTTCTCGCTCGCCGGCCGCGCGCCGTTTCGTCACTTGGTATATCCGATTCCCGAACCCGGTGGCTTAGGCGTGCATTTGACGCTCGATCTCGCCGGGCAAGCTCGCTTCGGTCCGGATGTCGAATGGATCGATACGCTCGACTACGCAGTGGACACCGAACGCGCGCCACGCTTTTATTCCGCGATCCGCCGCTTCTGGCCCGCATTGGCCGACGGTCAGTTGATCCCTGCATATGCTGGCATTCGTCCCAAGATCGCAGGCCCTGGCGAGTCCGCCGACTTCCGCATCGACGGGCCGCAGCAACATGGCATCCCGACCGTCATCAACTTGTTCGGCATCGAGTCGCCCGGGCTGACCGCATCTCTCGCCATCGCAGATCATGTGGCAGGAATGGCGGACGCGTTTTGAGGATAATCCGCGGTTCAACAACTCCGCCTCAGTGACCCGCATGAAAGCCCGCATCAAATGGATCGAAAACGTTTCTTTCGTCGGTGAATCCGGTTCGGGTCACTCGGTGATCATGGATGGCGCGCCTGATGCGGGCGGTCGCAATCTGGGATTTCGGCCGATGGAGATGTTGCTGCTCGGACTCGGCGGTTGCTCCGCATTCGATGTCGTCATGATCCTGAAGCGTGGCCGCGAACGCGTGACCGATTGCATCGTCGAGATCGAAGCAGAACGAGCTGACACCGAACCCAAAGTGTTCACCAAGATCGCCATGCGCTACATCGTCACCGGGCACGAGCTCGATCCGCGCAAGGTCGAGCGCGCCGTTAATCTTTCCGCCGATAAATACTGTTCGGCGACAGCGATCATGAACAAGACTGCGCAGATCACGCATACGATCGAGATCGTGCCTGCTTCGTAGCACGAGCCGTTGGACGCGAAGCTTACGTTTGTCTCACCGCAAGACGGCCACGGCTGGCCAGCAGGTAACTGATCACGCTGAGCGCAGCGCAAACCGCCATCACACTGGCCAGCCGCGCAATCGTGCCATTGGAGAACAAAGCGATCACGATGCCGGCAGTCATGCCGAGTGCGGATTGCAGAGCGCCCATGAGCGCAGATGCGGTGCCTGCCTCGCGCCCGTGCGAGGCCAAAGCAAGCGCGGCGACATTGGGATTGGCGCGGCCGACCATCAAAAAGAACGCGAATTGACTCGCAATGACCAGCCACAGCGGTAACAGCACGAAGTAGCTTGCAAGCGCCAGGCTGCTGGCAAAGAGCAGCGGAAACCAGATCGCCTGACCGAGCACTTTGGTCGGGGTCGAATGCCGTAAGGACGCGATGTTCCAACGGCTCGCGCTCATGAAAGCAATGCCGTTCAAGCCAATCATCCAACCGAATTGTTGCGGCGTCAGACCATATTGCTCCGCCATCACGATGGGCGAACCGGTGACGAAACAGAACAAGCCCGCCATGCCGAAACCACCCACGCAGGAGTAGCCCACGAACGAACGATCCCGTAACAAGCGTGCGTAGTTGCCAAGGACGGTGTCGAAGCGTAGCGGACGAACATGCGCAGGATCGCGCGATTCGACCAGCATCAGGTGCATTGCGATAACGATCGTGAATCCCGCCAGCGCGAGAAACACAAAGGTGGCCCGCCAACCGAGCAGCGTGATCACCCAACCGCCGATCGTCGGCGCGATCACCGGGCCAAGCGAGACGATCATCATCAAGGTCGCATAGGCCTTCGCCGCTTCTTGCGGTTCGCAGCGATCGCGCACGACGGCGCGGCCGATGACGAGCGGCGAGCATGCGCCGATCGCCTGTACGACGCGCATCATCGTTAGCATGATCATGCTCGTCGCCATGGCACAACCGATCGCGCCGATGACGTACAGCAACATGCCCACATACAACGGCGGCTTGCGCCCGAAGCGATCGCTCACCGGTCCGTAAACGAGCTGGCCGAGCGCGAGCCCGAGCAGATAGCTCGCCATCGTCTGCTCGACGCCGGTTTCGCCAAACTCCCGCTCGATGGCGGGGAATCCCGGCAAATACATGTCGATGGAGAAAGGCCCGAGCGCCGACATCGCGCCGATCAAAACGAGCCAGCCTGGAATACGCCGGGCTGAAGAAAAAGAGGTCATGCGAAATAGTTGCAAGCGCGAATCGATTCAGCGTAGCTGCGCGGGCCGTGCGCTACAAGCGCAAACGAAACCGGCGCGAGGAAACCAATTCCTAGCGCCGGACAACTCACGATTGGGTGAAGTTGTTTGCGGATGCGCTTCAGCCGAGTCGCTCGGCGTGAAAGCGCAGATGCTCTGCCATAAATGTCGAGATGAAGTAATAACCGTGGTCGTAGCCGTCGTGATAGCGCAATTGCAGCGTTGTGCCCGACTGGCGGCAGGCTTCTGCGAAGCGCTCGGGATGGAGTTGCTCCGCGAGAAATTTATCGGCGGTTCCTTGATCGATGAGAATCGTGTCCGAATAACGCTCGCGCGCGATGAGTGCCGAAGCGTCGTACTCGAGCCACGCGCTCTTATCGCTGCCGAGATAACCGCTGAACGCTTTCTCGCCCCAGGGACATTCGGACGGTGCGGCGATCGGCGCAAACGCAGACACCGATCGATAGCGATCGCGATTCTTCAGTGCACAAACGAGCGCACCATGCCCGCCCATCGAATGACCGAAAATGCTGTGCCGATCGGAGCGCACGTTATCAAGAGCGTTTACCAATTCCGGCAACTCACGCGTGACATAGCTGTACATACGATAGTGCTTGGACCAAGGCGCTTGCGTCGCATCGACATAGAACCCTGCACCCTGACCGAAATCCCAGCTCGCATCGTCACCCGGCACGCGTGCTTCGCGCGGGCTCGTATCGGGTGCTACGAGCATGATCCCAAGCTCCGCCGCGATGCGCTGCGCGCCCGCCTTGATCATGAAAGTCTCTTCGGTACACGTAAGCCCGGCCAGGTAATACAACACCGGCACTGCGCGCTCACGCGCCTGCGGTGGCAAGAACACCGAAAACCGCATGGGCGTCGCGCATTCGCGCGAATCGTGCACATAGAAGCGTTGTTCGCCGCCGAAGCAGAGGTGAGAAGACGTTGGCGCTAGAGACATGAGACGAGGCTCCTTTGGGAACTCGGGGCTCGGGGCTCGGGCCAGAAGATCAAGCCTGAGACTGTTCTTCTCTGGCCCGCGCCCCGAGCCCCGTTGCCGTCAGTACACCACCACGCTACGAATCGACTCACCCGAGTGCATCAGATCGAATCCCTTGTTGATGTCTTCGAGCGGCATCGTGTGCGTGATGAGATCGTCGATGTTGATCTTGCCGTCCATGTACCAGTCGACGATCTTCGGCACGTCCGTGCGCCCGCGC
>CAZIXV010000288.1:0-4947 GCA_964543105.1 uncultured Steroidobacteraceae bacterium | reverse complement strand
AGCGAATTGAATGCTTGCGAAAACGTGAGCCGGAAATGCGAGCGCTCCGGCGGGCCGAGGACGGCCGCCAGCGGATTGGCGGCGACCTGCAATAGCGTGATGCCCGCGCCGAGTACGAACAATGCGATCAGCACGACCCCGAAGGTGTCGGCGAGCACGGCGACGGGAAACAGCAAACAGCCCAACACCATCGTGCCAAGGGCCAGTGAGATCGAACCTGCGACATCGAGCTTGCTGACGACCCATGCGGCAGGCAGCGAGATCACGCCGTAGGCCATGAAAAAAGCGAACTGGGAGAGAAACGCTTCGGTGTAACTGAGATCGAAGATCGACTTCACCGCAGGGATGAGCGGATCGATCGTCGAGGTGATGAAACCCCAGGCGAAGAACAGCGTCGTGACATAGGCAAACGCAGTGCGCATTTGCGCCGATCCATCGTCCATGTGGTCTCCGTGGGTGCGACCCAAGCGCCGGTTGATGCGGGGCACGACACGCACCGGCCATGCGTATCGATGCGAACACCCGGCCCGCGACGCTGCGGTGTGGCGAGCCGCGGCGATTCTGTTGTCCGCTCCCGATCCGAGTCAATACTTACATCATTTTGTTTTATTGACCTGCGATGCTGGCGGGCGGTGTCCGCAGCGCTGCAATGCCACGTAGAATCGCCGCGGTTCGCTCTGAAACCAAACGATAACGAAACCATGCAGCGAGCAGATCGAGTACGACGCAAATCCCACCAGGCCGGGCGCGGCACCCATCTCGCCGGCACGAATCTCGAGCGCGCCGGTGACTACAACCAACGCGTGACGCTGCAGGCGATTCGCCTCAATCGCGAAATCACCCGCGTCGACCTGGCGCGCTTGACCGGCCTCACCCCGCAGTCGATTGCGAACATCACGAATCGTTTGCTGCAAGAGAACTTGATCGTCGAACTCGGCCGCCTGCATGGACGACGCGGCCAGCCGGCGAAGCGCTTGGCCATCAATCCGGACGGCTGTTTTTCGCTCGGTCTCAACATCGATCGCGATCACGTCACGGCGGTCGCGCTCGATTTTACTGGGACGGTGCGCGCCCGCGTTACGCGCGAAATCGACTTCGCGTTACCGCATGCCGTCGTGAACTTCGCCCGCAAGGCGATGCAGCAGATGATGAAAAACCGCCATCTAAGTCAAGGCCGCATCATCGGTACCGGGGTGGCCTTGCCCGATGAGCTCGGCAATATCGACTTGCCCCATCGCCCCGCAACCTACGGCGCGTGGAATACGGTAGATGTCACCGGCATGCTGGCCAACGTGCTGCCAGGGCCGATTTTCGTGGAAAACGACGCCACCGCAGCCGCCATCGGCGAGCTGCAATTCGGACATGGGCTGCACAGCCCGACGTTCTTCTACATTCTGATCAGCGCCTCGCTCGGCGGCGGCCTCGTCATCGAGGGCAATTACTTCCGGGGCGCCGACGGCCGCAGCGGCGAGCTCGGCTTTCTGCCGATCGACAAGCGCAAGACCTCCTCGCGAACGCTGCACGAAGTGGTGTCGTTATCCGCGTTGTTCGAATTTCTCGCGAGCAAAGGCGAACGCGTAACGCGGCCCGATGGGCTCGGGAGCCTCAGCACCAAAGGCAAGATGCTCGTCGACACCTGGATCGAATCCGCGGCTGGCTACCTAGTTGACCCACTCATTGCAGTGAGTTGTCTCGTCAACCCCAAAGCCGTATTCATCGGTGGTCGCTTGCCCGGCGAATACGTCGACAAGCTGGTCGTCAGCCTGAACACCCGCTTGATGCGGCGCGGCGGTGATGGCCCGCGCATGAGCCCGGTATCGCGCGCAGCAATGGCGAGCGATGCGCCTGCCATCGGCGCTGCGATCCTGCCGTTCCAAGAGCGGTTGCTGCCCTCTCGCACCGCACTCATGAAGGTCGCGGCCGATTGAGCCAGCGCTCACTGCGCCGCACGCGTTACTGCCATCCCATTATTAAATCCATTTACTTTGATTAATCGCCTGCGTACATTCGCGTTCGTTGTTGGGCCTGCGCAGCTGGGATGCTCGAATGAATGCACGCTCCCCTGGATCCGCCGTACGTATCGGCGTCGACTTCGGCGGCACGAAGATCGAAGCCGCTGCGCTCGATGACGACGGCGAGTTCTTGGCGCGCCAACGCGTTCCCAACCCCGGCAGCTACGATGCTGCATTGCATTGCGTGCGCGAGCTCATCGCGCGCATCGAAGCCGAACTCGGACGCGCATTAAGCATCGGCATCGGCGTGCCCGGCTCGATCTCGCCGCGCACCGGCGTCATGCGCAATGCCAACACCGTTTGGCTGAACGGTCGCAACTTCCACGGCGATATCTCTCGCGTCCTCGATCGCGAAGTGCGCGTTGCTAACGACGCGAACTGCCTCGCGCTGTCCGAAGTCGCCGACGGCGCCGCACGCGATTCCAAGGTCGTGTTCGGCGTCATTCTCGGGACGGGTTGCGGCGGCGGGCTGGTCAGCGCAGGTCAGCTCGTCGATGGCGCAAACGGCATTGCCGGCGAACTCGGACACATCTCGCTGCCGTGGCCGCGCGCCGAAGAGCTCGACGCGCCGTCGTGTTGGTGCGGACAACGCGGCTGCGTCGAACTTTGGGTTTCGGGCACGGGATTTCAGCGCGACTACGCCAAGACGAACGGCATTCGACTCGAGGCGGCCGCCATCGTCGAGGCTGCCCGCCGCGGCGACCCCGCCGCCACCGCAGCATTCGATCGCTACATCGATCGCCTGGGCCGCACGCTCGCAATGGTCTGCAATCTCATCGACCCCGACACGATCGTGTTGGGTGGCGGGCTATCGAACATCAGCGAGCTGTACGAGCGCTTACCGCCAAAGATTCGCGAGTTCACTTTTTCGGACCAATGGGACGCACGTGTCGTTGCCGCGCGCTGGGGAGATTCTTCTGGCGTGCGCGGCGCGGCACGTCTTTGAAGCGGCTGTCGAAATGAAAGCGCGGTCGCGCGCGACGAGAAGTCGCGGCGCGGCCGACATGGAAATCAACACAATGATCGTGGGGGAAGGATGAGCTATCGCCGAGCATCCTGCTGCATTGCCGTCGCTGCTTTGTTCGGCTGTGCATGGCAAAGCCACGGCCAATCGATGGCATTCGCAACCGATTCGGGCGTGGGTCCGTATCACGCACGCATCCTGCTCGGCGGCGAAGGACTGCAACGTGCGCTCGCCGCCGACTCCGTGCTCCTCGATGCGAACGCCCCTTGGACGATCCGCGGCTGGATCAAACCGAATGCCATCAGTGCACGTTCGGCTGCGATCGGTGGCGTCGGGCATCCCGGACGCGATGGCCACCTTCTCGCCGTGCGTGACAGCAATCTCGTGCTGCAGCTCGGCGGCCAGGATGCGCTGCGGACCAAACATCGCCTCGAAGCGAACACGTGGCAGTTCGTCGCCGCAACATTCGATGGCGCGACGGCGCGGGTGTACGTCGGTGATCGCGAAGTCGGCAGCGCAGCAGCGACGACTGACGCGGCGACCCCGGTCATCCACATCGCGCCGAACCTTCCTGCGGCGGGTCTTTCCGTCAATGCACAGCACTTCGCAGGTGAAGTTGCAGATTTTCACGTCGACTCACGCGCGCTGTCGCAAGCGGAGCTACACACGCTCGCACGAGCAACGCCGCGCTTCGACCTCATCAACTTCGAGAATGTCAGCGTGGGTTGGCCGTGGCAGGTGAAGCAACAAGCCGGGCTGCAAGTGCCGCAAGAACCGGCAACGCTGCCGCGCAGTCGTGGGTCGCTCCCCGCGCCGAGCGCGAAGCCGCTCGGCGAGCGCGCCGAGCTTCATACGCTGAACGACACGACATGGACGTTGCGCGATTGGTATCTGGCCGAAGCGGCGCAAGTGTCGGCCGAAGCGGCAGCGATCGCGCAGCCCGGCTTCGCGACCACGACGTGGCACGCCGCCACCGTTCCCGGGACGGTGCTGACGACCTTGATCGATCGCGGCGTATATCCGGATCCGGATTTCGGTCTCAACAATCTCGCGATTCCTGAGTCGCTCGCGCGTCAGGATTATTGGTATCGCACTGAATTCACGACGCCAACTAATCCGCACGGCGAGCGTTTCACGCTCACGTTCAAGGGCATCAACTACGCGGCCGAGGTGTGGCTCAACGGCACGCGCCTCGGCGACATCAAGGGCGCTTTCGTGCGCGGCGTATTCGATGTGACGGACACCCTGCGTGCGGGTCGCAATGCGCTCGCCGTACGCATCTCACCGCCGCCCCATCCCGGCATTCCGCATGAACAATCGATTGCCGCAGGCCCGGGCGAAAACGGCGGCGCGCTCGCGCTCGATGGTCCGACCTTCATCGCAAGCGAAGGATGGGATTGGATTCCCGGCATTCGCGATCGCAACACCGGTCTTTGGCAGGACGTCGTGTTGAGCGCCACGGGCGTCGCAAAGATTGGCGATCCACGGGTGGTGACCTATCTGCCGCTGCCAGATACCTCGCGCGCCGAAATCGAGATCGAAGTGCCGCTGTCGAATGCCTCCGACGCTCCCGTGAACGGCACCTTGAGCGCACGCTTCGAGAACGTGAGCGTGTCGAAACCGCTCACGCTGCAGCCAGGTGACGCGACGATCCGACTGACACCCGCAGAGTTTCGTCAATTGATCGTTGCGCAGCCGCGGCTGTGGTGGCCGAACGGCTATGGCGATCAAGCGCTCTACAACCTCGAGCTGACCTTCGAGACGAATGGGCGCACTTCAGATCGCCAACACGTGCGCTTCGGCATTCGCCACATCACGTACGAGCTGTCGCTGTTCGATACAACCGGACGCTTGGAGCGCGTCGAGGTCGACATTGCCGATGGCTCGCGCCGCGGCGAGCGGCTCGTTGATGTGCGGCATGAAGCGCTCAAGAAAAGTCCGCGCGGATGGGCGGCGTCGTTGTATCCGCAG
>CAZIXV010000287.1:0-4952 GCA_964543105.1 uncultured Steroidobacteraceae bacterium | reverse complement strand
GAATGGTCCACCAGCGATAGAAGATCGAGACCGTGTAATTCTCGTAGTGCAGCAGCGCAGGCAGGAACAGCACCGCAGAACCCACCATACCCAGTAGCAAGACGCCTTCGGTCGTCGTGAATCGTCCCGACTTCTTGATCGTCATTCCCACGTTGTAAAGGAACATGAGCATGACGATGACGATGACGATCTTGTGCGGCAGCGGCTGCTCGAGCAGCTTGTTGCCCGTACCGAAACGGAACAGATAGCCGATGATCGCGGTGACGCCCATCACCACCCACAGCCCGAGTTGGATGTAAGCCAGCTTCACGCTGTGTAATTCGGTGCGCGATTCATCAGGCACCATCCAATACGTTGCGCCCATGAAGCCGGTGAGTACCCACACAATCAGCAGATTGGTGTGAATGACCTTCGTAACGTCGAACGGCAGGATGTAGAGCAGCGGATCGGGACCGAGATACTTCGCCGCGGAAAGCAGACCAAAGACGATCTGCAAACCGAACAACACCATGGCGACGGCGAAATACCAGTAGGCGACAGCCTGCGAGCGATAGCGCATTAGGAGCTTCCTACCTGAGAGTCAGGAGATATTCAGCGAGTTGATCGATCTGCTCGTCGCTCAAGGTGTCGACGTAGGTATTCGGCATGAACGATTGTCCATTGGCGGAATACATCGCGCCCGGCGTGAGGTAAGCGCTCGGTTGGCGGATCGATTCGATGATGAATGCTTTTACGTCCTGGGCTTCGCCTTGGTAATCCGGTGAAGCGATGATTTGCTCAGCGCGTTCACGGACGCCGGCGAGTGTCGGACCCGCCATGTTCACGCCCGGCGCAGTCGAATGGCACGCGTTACACGCCGGAACCGCAGCACGGAAGACTGCCGCACCCAGCGCGATGGGATTTTCTTGTCCGCTGACCGGCCGCGCACCCGGCGGCAATGTTGCCGCGGTACCGGCACTTGCGATCTGCTCAGTGCTGAGATCCGTACCGGGGATGGCTGCGCCCGTGACGAGAATGGGTCGTGGCGGCCAGCCCTGATTGTCAACCTTACTCACCCAATCAAGAAACGCGATCAGATCCTCGATCTCCTGATCGCTCAAGTCCTGCTTCGGCATCAACCGTCGATGACGCTGCTCGTCGTAGAAGGCAGCCGGGTCGCGCATGTACGCCTTTAGATAGGCCTCACCGCGCAGCTGAGTGATCTTCGTGAGATCCGGTGCGTAGTAGGCACCCTCGCCGAACAGAGTGTGACAATTGATGCAGTTGTATTTGTGCCAGACGGCATTGCCTGCCTGCACTTGTGGCGTGTTGTTGTGTGCATTGGTCAACGTACCGAATTGGGTATGACTGTGTACGGTGAGCGCAAGAAATACGAATGTCGCTATGGCCGTCGACCAGATCGCGAACAGGCGCGCTTGGCGTTTATTCATGCTCGACGTCTCCGGCGTTCAGACGCCGATTCCAGGCAAATGCGTCAGAGAGATCCACGCGGCATAAACGATGGCCGCGATCATGGCGAGTAACACGACGAAACTGAAAATTCGCAGCGGCAAAAAATACGATTGCCCGTGCATGGTGTCTCTTGGCTTTTGTTGTAAGCAGGCGCTGGACCGTAACACCACAGATAAAGCGTTGTCGAACTGTGGTTTTCCCTGAGTAAACACGATGTATCACTGCGCAGTACGGCGGCTGCGCATGCGCACGATGTTGTCGCGACAACTCGACGCGCACGACAGGCATGGTTCTTGATTGCATCTGCGCAAGAACCGCAGTGTTTGCGTATTCGCCGGGCTGTTGAACAGCAATCGTTGTAGAAACTTCCCAGCGAAGATGCGAAGTTTTTCAAGAGCGGTTCATTACTGGGGATAAAGTATGCGCCGCTCGATCGTATTCGCATTTTGCTGCCTGCTGCTCGCGGGGTGCGAGAAGCCCGAACTCATTCGTTATGCGGGTGATCCGCCTGCCCCGCCGCCACCGAGTAACAAAGCGCCGGTGGTCGACGCGGGCGCTGATTTATCCGTCGAGATGCCGCTGGCCGCGCGCTTGACGGGGACTGCAACCGACGATGGCGTGCCGGGTGCGCTGACGTTGACGTGGACGCTCGCGAGCGGCCCGGGCACAGTGACATTCGAGAATGCCGCGAGCGCTGCGACGAGGGCGCGCTTCTCGAGCGAAGGCCGCTATGAACTGCAGTTGAGCGCGAACGATGGCGCCCTCTCCGCGAGCGACACGCTCATCGTGGATGTCCTGCCGGCCGTTTACCCCGCGCCAGATCTTTCCGAGGACGATCCTGATCGTGGCTGGCAACGCGTTGCGCCATCAGAAGTGGGCATGAACGAGGCGCCGCTCAACGAGGCGATGAACGTTGCGCTTCAAGCGGAAGGCGCGGGATTGATCTCGCGTCACGGTCGAATCGTGCATTCCTGGGGCGACATCGATCTTCGCTACGACCTCAAGTCCACGACGAAATCGATCGGCTCGATCGCGCTCGGCATTCTCATGGACGAAGAGCGTTTGCAGATCGAGGACCGCGCCACGCTGCACTTGCCCACGATGGGCGCCGAGCCAGCGACGAATGACCCGACGCAATTGCAGGAGATCACATTGCTGCAACTGGCGACGCATACCGCGGGCTTCGAAAAGCCAGGCGGCTACGGTCAGTTGCTCGCAGCGCCAGGAACACAATGGCGCTATTCGGATGGTGGTTTGAATTGGCTCGCCGACACGCTGACGACCGTTTACAACGATGATCTCGAGCAGCTGTTCTTGACGCGCGTGTATCCCGTACTCGGCGTGAGTCGCGACGACGTGCAATGGCGGCGTTCGACGTCGGGCATGCGCCAGGATCCGCGCCCCAATGGCATCGAACATCGTGAGTTCGCCTCCGGCATCATCGCCAACGTCAATGCGATGGCTCGTGTGGGACTTCTGTTCTTGCGCCGTGGCGAGTGGGCCGATCATCAGCGTCTGCTGTCTGAGTCATTCATCGATCTGGTGCGCACGCCGCATCCCGCTACTGCGACCGCCGTGCTCGCCGAACCCGAAGACTTCCCCGAGGCGAACTTACGCCATGGCGTGTTGTGGTGGACGAACGCAACCGGCGCGCTGCCGAATGTGCCGCGCGATGCATATTGGGCGTGGGGTCTCGGCGAGAGCCTGATCGTCGTGATCCCAAGCTTGGATCTCGTCATCGCCCGCGCCGGCCCCGTGCAGCCTGAGGATCCGAACGAGCGCGTCTTCGGCGCCTATGGCTGGAACGGTGATTACGAGGTGCTGGCCGCATTTCTCGATCCCATCGTCGAGTCAGTCATCGAATAGCCCAGCGCGCCTGAATCACTTGACGCGATTTCGCGCGCTTCCCACCATGCGCCGCCTGCACACTAGCGAGCGGCCATGGCGACGAACGCGATCAAATGGTTTCAAGTCGTACTATTGAGCCTTGCAGCCGCGCTGCAGGCCGCGGCTGCAACGAACCTGGCGGAGGATCGATCGAGCGATCCTATCGAAGCGGCCATCGCAGCAGAGCGCATGCGCAGCGATCGCGAGCAGGACAGCTGGCGAAAACCCGCCGAGATTCTGCGATTTCTCGAGCTTGCACCTGGGCAGCACGTGCTCGATTTCTATTCCGGGCCCGGCTACTACAGCGAATTGATGTCGCGGGTCGTCGGCCCGGCGGGCCACGTCATCATCTATAACAATGAGCTGTACAACCAGGCGGCGCACCACGAACTGCTGCAGCGCCTAGCCGGCAAGCGCTTACCGAACACCACGCGCCTGAATGCCCCGAGCAACTACATTCCGCTCGAACCCGCTTCGCTCGATCGCGTGCTATTCATGCTCGTCTATCACGATCTGTATTGGCGACCGCGTGATGCGCCAGAGCCGCTCGGCGACCCGCAAAAAGTACTACGCACGCTGCATCGCGCCTTGAAACCCGGTGGTCTGATCGTCGTTGTCGATCACGCAGCGCATCAAACGCCGCGTGCGCAAGCCATCGCCGTCAGCAGCCGATTGCATCGCATCGACCCGAAAATCGTGCGCGAAGACTTCGAACAGGCAGGTTTCAAATTCGTCGGCGCAAGCGATGCGCTGCGCCATGCGCAAGATAACTACGATGAATCGGTATTTAGTCCCGCGGTGCGTGGTCGCACGGATCAATTCATCTATAAATTCCGCCGCCCCTGAGTCCCCTAAGCGCGCTGCATTAAAACGACCGTGAGCCGACAGTCGGGGGCTTGAATGTGTAGTGCGCGCCTCCAGCTTCTTGCGACGATGGCGCTCGTCATCCATAGGTAACACCTATTACGCCGCTTGGAACTATCGACTGGCCCTTTCGGCGCTCAACTTGTATCTTCTTCGCGCAGATTGGAACGAGAGCTTCAATCGCTGCTTTGTCAGATGTACATCTAGGAGACTGCTTCATGAGTTTGATCAACACGGCAATCAAGCCTTTCAAAACGACCGCCTACCACAACGGTAAGTTCGTGCCGGTGACGGATGCCGACCTGAAGGGCAAGTGGTCGATTTTCTTCTTCTATCCAGCGGACTTTACGTTCGTCTGTCCGACCGAACTCGGCGATCTCGCCGACGTGTATCCCGAACTCAAAAAGCTCGGCGTTGAGGTGTACAGCGTATCGACCGACACGCACTTCACGCATAAGGCGTGGCACGACGCATCCGAGACGATCAAGAAGATCCAATACCCAATGCTTGGCGACCCGACTCAGGCGATCTCGCGCAACTTCGGCGTGCTGATCGAAGAGGAAGGCCTGGCGCTGCGCGGCACGTTCATCGTGGATCCAGAAGGCCTGATCAAGGTCTACGAAGTGCACGACAACGGCATCGGCCGCGATGCAAAGGAACTCGTGCGTAAGGTGCAAGCGGCGCAGTACGTCGCTGCTCACCCGGGCGAGGTCTGCCCGGCCAAGTGGACGCCTGGTCAGAAGACGCTC
>CAZIXV010000286.1:0-4958 GCA_964543105.1 uncultured Steroidobacteraceae bacterium | reverse complement strand
ACAAGATGTGTTTCACCGTGTCTTCCGCGGGCGGTCGTCGCGGTGCACAGATGGGCACGTTCGATGTCGGTCATCCCGATGCGATGGATTTCATTCGCGCGAAGCGCGAAGCCGGGCGCCTGCGGCAATTCAATTTGTCGCTGCTCATCACCGATGAGTTCATGGAGGCCGTGCGCAACGAGGCTGACTGGAAACTCGCGTTCCCCGTGACGAAGCAGGAAGCGGAAGCCGACGGCCTGGATATCACCGATAGCTCGAAGTTCATCTGGCGCGAATGGCCGACGACGCGCGGCTATGTTTCGAATGCGGAAGGTCTCGTCTGTTGCCGTGTCTACAAGACGGTTCCCGCAAAGCGCATGTGGGACGTCATCATGTCCTCCACCTACGACTTCGCCGAGCCGGGCTTCGTGCTCATCGACAAAGTCAATGAGATGAACAACAACTGGTGGTGCGAAAACATTCGCGCCACCAACCCGTGTGGTGAGCAGCCGCTGCCGCCGTATGGCTCGTGCTTGCTCGGTTCAGTCAATCTCACTCGCTTCGTGCTCGATCCGTTTACGGACAATGCGCGCTTTGATTGGGAGGAGTACCGCAAGGTCGTCAAGGTGTTCACGCGCATGCTCGACAACGTCGTCGAGATCAATGGTCTGCCGCTTGGGCAGCAGCGCGATGAAATCACGCGCAAGCGTCGTCACGGCATGGGCTTCTTGGGGCTCGGCTCCACGATCACGATGCTCGGCATGAAGTACGGCTCGAAGAAGTCCGTCGCATTCACCCAGAACATCTCTCGCGAGATGGCGCTGGCGGGTTGGGAAGCAGGTCTTGATCTCGCGAAAGAGAAAGGTCCGGCGCCGATCCTGATCGAAGACTTCGAAGTCACGCCCGAGATGCTGCGCAAGCGTCCGGAAATGGCGAAGGACGGCTACAAAGTCGGCGATCGCGTTCCGGGTCGTGTGCTGCATGCGAAATACAGCCGCTACATGCAGCGTGTCGCAGAAGCTGCGCCCGAACTCGTCGATGAACTCGCACAAGTCGGCGCGCGCTTCACGCATCACAGCTCGATCGCGCCGACGGGCACGATCTCGTTGTCACTCGCGAATAACGCCTCGAACGGCATTGAGCCTTCGTTTGCGCATCACTACTTCAGAAACGTGATTCGCGAAGGCAAGAAGTCGAAAGAGAAGATCGACGTGTTCTCGTTCGAGTTGCTCGCGTATCGCGCACTGGTGAATCCGCGTGCAATGCCCGGCTCGACGAATCCTGCCGAGATGCTGCCGGAGTACTTCACGACCGCGGATGACATCACGCCGAAGGAGCACGTCGACATTCAAGCGGCCGCGCAAATCTGGATCGACTCCTCGATCTCGAAGACCGCGAACGTGCCGACGAACTACGACTACGAAGACTTCAAGAACATCTACCTCTACGCCTACGAGCAAGGCTTGAAAGGCTGCACGACGTTCCGCTTCAACCCCGAAGCGTTCCAAGGCGTGCTGGTAAAGGAAGAAGACCTGAAGAACACCACGTACGTCTTCACCCTGGACGACGGCACGGAAGTGAAAGTGAAGGGCGACGAAGAGATCGAGTACGACGGCGAAATGCACACCGCCGCAAATCTCTTCGACGCATTGAAGGAAGGCTATTACGGCAAATTCTAGCGAATTTGCCTTTGACGGCTCCTTCGACTGCCGAGCATGCGCTCGGGCTCAGGATGAACGGACGTAATAGCCGTTCGCCCTGAGCTTGTCGAAGGGCTCTATATCGATGGCTAGTATTGACGATGGGCGCTGCGCCGCCGGAGCGAGAGCATGAGTTCGATCAAGATCGACAAAAAGATCACCAAGTACCGGGTCGAAAAGCCCGAAGACAAAGCTGCTGTCGCTGCTGCGGCCGCGGCTGCCAAAGAAGCAGCCGAGCCACGCAAAGAAGCCAACGTCGTCTGGATGCACGAGAAGCTCGAGCGTCCTGAAGTCCTGATCGGCTCCACGTACAAGATCAAGACACCCGTCTCCGATCACGCCATGTACGTCACGATCAACGACATCATCCTGAACGAAGGCACCAAGCACGAACAGCGCCGCCCATTCGAGATCTTCATCAACTCGAAGAACCTCGATCATTTCCAATGGATCGTCGCACTCACGCGAATTCTCTCGGCCGTGTTTCGCAAAGGCGGCGACGTCACCTTCCTCGTCGAAGAAATGAAAGCCGTCTTCGACCCGCGCGGCGGCTATTGGCAAACCGGCGGCAAGTTCATGCCCTCGATCATCGCCGAACTCGGCTACGTGATCGAAAAGCACTTGCAGACGATCGGCCTGCTCAAGGGCACCGACCTCGACGAAGAGCGCAAGAAGCTCATCGAAGAAAAGAAGGCGGAATTCGAAGCGCGCACCAAACAAGTCGACGCATTCTCGAACAGCCACTTCCCCGAAGGCGCGCAGTTGTGCGCGAAGTGCAGCACCGCCGCCGTCGTCATGATGGACGGCTGCATGACATGCCTGAACTGCGGCGACTCGAAGTGCGGCTAGTTAAATCCGTTCGCCCTGAGCGCGTCGAAGGGCGCCTATCGAAGGGTTCAACGCCGTTCGCCCTGAGCCTTGTCGAAGGGCGCCGTGATGCCTAAGCGCAGGCGCTCAGCCTCACCTCCGTTCGCCCTGAGCCTGTCGAAGGGTGAGGCGATGCACAAGCGCCGGCGCTCAACTTCACCTCTGTTCGTCCTGAGCTTGTCGAAGGGCGGCTGTGAAGTGCATTTGAACTAAATCAAGAATTGAGGGAGCCAAAGTGTTCATAACCGGAACCGATTGCTGCTCATTCTTCGCGCGCGAATTTCGTATCGCGCGCCCACGTTCCTGCATCCGCGCCCGCTGGTCGCGAGTGAATTCTTCTCCCTCCCTTGCGGAGCGGGGGAGGGTTGGGGAGGGGGCGCTCTTCGACTACGAACGCCCACTCTGCTCGCGCATACCAGGACGCAAGATTCCGCACTGACGATCGTTCGCGCTAGCTCGAACCGATGAGCCCGCTACGAAGAACAGAATCCTTGAGTCGAAAATTATTTGGGGATGGGACTGGCCCGACGTTGAAAAAGCAATAGCAGACTGCGAACGAGTCGTGAGACTCGAAGAACAACACATCGGCATCCTGGCGGCCAGCGGGGCGACAGATCAGGAGCCGAGACAGGCACTAAGAAAAATCGAAGTGGCCTGTCGTGAGTAAGTCGGAGAGTTGATGCCTTGGGGACTACCTTGGCAGTTGACGAAGACATAGCCCCGCCAGAGTAGCGGGGCTTTTTTTTGACAGCCGCAAGCGGTGAAGCAGTAGCGTCAATCGAGCGATTAACGCTCGAAGGAGAGTGCATGACTCGAGTGAGCCGCAGCGTCGATTGTGGCAATTCACCCAAGAACCGGCTTGTCGAGGATGTTGTCGTCGCACTTGAAGTGCTCGACGTCGATTTTCTTTTGGGCATCCTCGATTCAAATGCGGTGTGGGCCTTTGCGGGCGGCAGGGCGGTATCAGCTCAAACTATCCTGAGCCGGCTCAGCACCATGAAAGCACCGACCGCTTTGACGATCGACCGAGTCATGTCGCACGGAAAAGTAGGTGCAGTTAACGGCATAGCTAAACACGGCAAAGACGTGCAGCGATTCTGTCATGTCATCGAGTTCACATCGGCGAAGTTCACTCGGGTCGGGCGCATCGAGTCATATCGCGGTTGAGATTCTCTGCGTGACGTCGCATTACCGCGATATCGCCAAGCTTAGCGATTAGCTTGCGAGGTTTTCCAAGCTCGAAGAAATGATCGAAGTGTTTGAAATACCGACAGTAGACAAGCGTGGTGCCTGGTGTAAGTTTCAGACTCACCATCCAACGGCTAAGAACATGAAAAACAAATATTGCGTTGGTCTCACTTGCAACGCTTTGCATCGCCTCACAAGCCCAGGCGGCTTTCGTCGAACTCAGCATGGAGGGCTCTCATCGGTGAGCAGGATATAGGTAGGTGGCGGTCGTTGATGTGTCATGCGAGCGGGTTTATCGATCGCAAAAATACACGTTCGCGACCGAACGAAATTGGGGAATTTTGTGCGAATTTGCCCGAAATCTATACGCCAGTCGCTGTCTATTTCGGTATTCCTGCGAACGCCTAATCCTTTATCCGAGCGTTTGTCTATTTAACTGTTAGAACTCAGATGATCAAAATCACTCTGCTGGTGGTTACGGCATTGATATGCAGGACGAGTGAAGCCTGTTCGTGCATCCCGACTCCTTCCGTCGAGGAGTCCTTGCGCACCTCAGGCGCCGTGCTCGACGGGACAGTTATTGCGCTTGAGGACCGATACGTAGGGTTTACTAAGGCAAAGGTTTGGCTGCAGGAACGCTTCGGCTACTTCAACCACAGTCCGGTGGACACTGGCTTCGCCATTAGAGTACGGGTGCACGAGTCATGGAAGGGGAAGGCGAATTCGGAACTCGTGCTATTCACTTCACGAAGCTCGGCTGAATGTGGGTATCCGGTGCAAGTCGGAGAAAGATATGTTGTGTACGCATTCAAGCTTGATGATGGCTCTTACGAAGTCTCGCTTTGCAGTCGAACAGCTCCACATGCGACAGCAAGTCAGGACGTATCTGTGCTCAGCACTCTTTCAGAATCGAAGAAGTTCTAACAAGCGCATGAAGTTCGCGCACTGCGTGCGCCCGACTCGCAACGGCGAAGCGCCGTTGCTCGCGGCTTATGCGCGGCGTTGGGCGTAGGAGGGAATTAAGAATGAAGGGTGTCATCAAGCACATCAATGCATCGAGAGGCATGGTTGCAGTGCTCACCGAAGACGGAAGCTATTCTGTGTTTGAGCTTCTTGGCGGTGACACCGTAGAGCTTGGGGATGTCGTGAGTTGGAAGAACGACACGGGCCTTGGCGGCGAACAGATAACAAACCACACGCAGAATGAACGGTTCGAGGTCTATT
>CAZIXV010000285.1:0-4982 GCA_964543105.1 uncultured Steroidobacteraceae bacterium | reverse complement strand
TGCCGGCTCGCTCGTTCAGCGCGAATGTAGTACCGATTAGCTGACGAGCTGCAACATGCAACATCTCACCGACATCGCCATCTTCGTCAAAGTCGTGGAGCTGTCGAGCTTCACTGCGGCGGCCGAAGCGCTCGAGTCATCGCAGCCCGTCGTCAGCAAAGCCGTCACGCGGCTCGAAGAAAAACTCGGTGCGCGTCTGCTGAATCGCACGACGCGTCGACTCAGCCTCACTGAAGCCGGCGCGGAACTCTATCGCCGCAGCGCCCGCGCATTACAGGAGATCGAAAACGCAAAACACGAAGTCGCGCGCTTTCAAACCGAACCGCGCGGCACCTTGCGCCTCGCCGCACCCATGTCGTTCAGCATCTTGCATCTCGGCCCGTTCATTCACGACTTCTTGCAGCAATATCCCGGCGTCTCGGTCGAACTCAACATGAGCGACCAACAGGTCGAGTTGGTCGATGCGGGTTACGATCTGGCGCTGCGCATCGGTCACTTGACCGACTCATCGCTCGTCGCCCGCAAGATCACACCTTGCCGACAGGTCATGTGTGCATCGCCTACTTACCTCGAAAGACACGGCACACCCGAACGCCCGGAAGATCTGCTCGAGCACAACTGCATCGTCTATTCATATCTATCGACACCACGCGAATGGCGTCTGACGGACGCGGATGGCGAAACGCACGTCGTGCCTGTGAACGGCACGTTGCATTCGAACAATGGTCTCGTGAACCGCGCCGCCGCTGTCGCCGGCGCCGGCATCGTCTTGCTGCCCACGTTCTACATTGGCGAGGAGATGAAATCCGGCGCGCTGCAGCAGGTACTCGCCGACTTCAAACCACCGGAAATCGACGTTCACGCGGTTTACCCCGAGCGCCGCAATCTCATGCCCAAAGTGCGCGCCTTCATCGACGCCCTCGTCGAACACTTCGGCACGACACCACCGCCGTGGGAGCGGGAGTGTCCGGAGTGACACGGAGCAAACAGGCTACAGGCTACAGGCGACAGCCAGAGAAAACGTGCTCAAGTGCCGTGACAGTGCCTTTGCTCGGTCACTCATCTGACCAGCCGCCCAGCGCCGACAGCCATTACGCTGCCGGGCGCTGCAACCCATTCTGGCTGTAGCCTGTTGGCTGTAGCCTGTTGGCCGTTGGCCGCCGCCTGTTGTCTGCACCGTTTCGACGTGCTCATCGCCGCGGCGCGCACCAGCGCTGCGCATTCAGCGCGCATTTTCGCCGTAACTCTTTGATTTAGTCGCTGGCATTTGCTTTGCAATGGAGAGTGCATCTCATGGAGTGATGCATGACCCAGCGCGCAACCCGACTGCAGTTACTGAACTTCGCGACGATTCCCATGCGCACGTTCCACCTCACGTGGGCGGCGTTCTTCGTGTGCTTTTTTGCATGGTTCGCGGTCGCGCCGTTGATGCCGCTGATTCGCGACGAGTTGCAGCTCACCAAGGATCAGATCGCGAACATCAATATCGCCGCCGTGTGCGTGACGATTTTCGTGCGGTTGTTGATTGGGCCGATGTGTGATCGCTACGGCGCACGGCTGACCTACACGTGGTTGCTCGCTCTGGGTGCGATTCCCGTGATCGCGATCGCGTTCGCACGCAGCTACGAAGCCTTTTTGTTCTGGCGTTTGTGCATCGGTGCGATCGGTGCGTCATTCGTGATCACGCAGTACCACACCTCGCTCATGTTCGCGCCCAATGTGGTCGGTACCGCGAACGCCACCGCCGCGGGCTGGGGCAACGCCGGTGGCGGTGCGACACAGGCTCTCATGCCGTTGATCGTGACCGCACTGGTCTCGCTCGGAGTTGAACAGCAGCTCGGATGGCGCGCAGCGCTGCTGGTGCCTGGCGTGTTGATGCTCGTCATGGCCGCGCTGTACTACCGCTACGCCAGCGATACCGTCGACGGCAAGCAGACCGCGACGTCCAACGCAGCACCGAGCAAAGGCCTCGCCTCCTTTCTCGCTGCAGCACGCGATTACCGCGTGTGGATGCTGTTCATCACTTACGCCGCTTGTTTCGGCGTCGAACTCACGATCCATAACCTCGCAGCGGTGTACTACGTCGATCGTTTTGGCCTCAACATGACCACAGCAGGCCTCTACGTCGGTTGTTTCGGATTGCTGGCGCTGTTTGCGCGAGCGCTCGGTGGCGTGTGCTCGGACCGCATCGCCGCGAAACGCGGCTTGGATGGTCGCGTGGCGCTGCTCTTCGTGCTCATCCTGGCCGAAGGATTAGGGCTGATTGCATTCGCGCAGATGCCGTTCGCGCTGAGCGCTTTCGCGGTCATGCTGCTGTTTGGCTTGTTCACTCACATGGCCTGCGGCGCCACGTACAGCCTCGTGCCGTTCGTCAATCGCCGCGCACTCGGCGGCGTCGCCGGCATCGTCGGCGCGGGCGGCAATGTCGGCGCGGTCGCTGCCGGATTCATCGTCAAGGGCGCACCGTCGATCCAACAATCGCTGCTCGTGCTCGGCGGCATCGTCACGATCAGTGCGGCTTGCGCCTTGGCAGTGCGCTTCAGCCATGAACACAAAGCCGAGGAACGCCGGTTGTTCGCCGAGGCGCTCGCGCTGCGAGACGCACAACACCCATCCACCGTCGCAGAAACAGCCGTTGCAGACGCTGCCCGATAGCACGCAACGATTTCTTGCGCCCACGTTTACGAGGTAACGATGTCGACAAGACAACGCTTGGTCATCATCGGCAATGGCATGGTCGGCCAACGCCTGCTCGATCGTCTGGTCGCAGCATCCCATGACTTCGACATTACGGTGATCTGCGAGGAGCCCCGCGCCGCTTACGATCGCGTGCAGCTCACGTCGTTCTTTTCCGGCAAGAGCGCCGAGGATCTCTCGCTCGTCGGCCACAACTTTTTCGACAAGCATCAGATTGCAATTCAATTCGCGGACGCCGCCAGCACCATCGATCGCGATGCAAAGACGGTAACGACATCGCTGGGGCGCACGATTACCTACGACAAGCTGGTCCTTGCGACAGGATCTTCTGCTTTCGTGCCGCCCATACCCGGGCGTGAGCGCGAACGTTGTTTCGTCTATCGCACGATCGAGGATTTGGAAGCGATTCGCGAAGCAGCTACGCACAGCAAGAGCGGCGTCGTCATCGGCGGCGGCTTGCTCGGATTAGAAGCCGCCAAGGCGCTCAAAGACCTGGAACTTGCGACGCATGTCGTCGAGTTCGCGCCGCGCCTCATGGCGGTGCAGATCGATGACGGCGGCGCGCGTGTGCTGCGACAGAAAATCGTCGATCTCGGCGTCGGCGTACACACCAACAAGAACACGACGGAAATCGGCGTCGGTCGTGAGGCCTTCCACAAACTGACGTTCGCCGATGGTTCGGAGCTCGAAGCCGACCTCGTCGTGTTCTCCGCCGGTATCCGGCCGCGCGATGAGTTGGCGCGTGCTGCCGGTATCGAGGTCGGTCCACGCGGCGGCATCGTCATCGATGACCACTGCGTGACGTCCGATCCGAACATCTACGCGATCGGCGAATGCGCACTCTGGAATGGCAAGCTCTTCGGCCTGGTCGCACCCGGCTATCAGATGGCGCAAGTATGCCTGGCGCAATTGCTCGGCGATGCCGCACCTGCCTTCACGGGCGCCGACATGAGTACGAAGCTGAAACTGCTCGGCGTCGATGTCGCCTCGCTGGGCGATGCGCAGTGCGAGTACACCAATTCGCGCGCCTACACCTTCGTCGATGAGCGCAAGCAGATCTACAAAAAGCTAGTCGTCAACGAGGACGGCACTCGCTTGTTGGGCGGCATCCTCATCGGTGATGCCGACGACTACGGCATTTGGCTGCAGATGATGCTCGATGGCGCAAAACTGCCGGAGCAGCCCGAAGAGATGATCGTGCCCGCCATGGAAGGCGTCGCGAAAAAGAAAGCGACCGGCATCGCCGCGCTGCCGGCAGCGGCACAAGTCTGCTCGTGCAACAACGTCACCAAGGGTGCCATCTGCGATGCCGTCGAAGCCGGTTGCACCACGTTGGGCGCGCTCAAGAACGCAACCAAAGCGGCGTCCTCATGCGGTGGTTGTGCGTCGCTCGTAAATCAAATCCTGAAAGCTGAACTGGCCGCCCGCGGCGTAGCCGTCAACAATCACCTGTGCGAACACTTTCCGTATTCGCGCCAGCAACTGTTTCATCTCGTCAAAGTCGGCAAGCTCAAAAACTTCAGTGAAGTGCTGGACAAACACGGCCGCGGGCTCGGCTGCGATATCTGCAAACCGACGCTCGCCTCGATTCTCGCCTCATGCTGGAACGAGTTCGTGCTGAAGCGTGACAACGCGGTGCTGCAAGACACGAATGACTACTTTCTCGCCAACATGCAAAAGGATGGCACCTACTCGATCGTGCCGCGCGTGCCGGGCGGTGAGATCACACCCGACAAGCTGATCGTGCTGGGCCAGGTCGCGAAGAAGTACAACCTGTACACCAAGATCACCGGCGGACAGCGCATCGATTTGTTCGGTGCTCAAGTGCATGAATTGCCGCTGATCTGGAAGGAGCTGATCGACGTCGGCTTCGAGACCGGTCAGGCCTACGGCAAATCCGTGCGCACGGTGAAGTCCTGTGTCGGCTCGACATGGTGCCGCTACGGTGTACAGGACAGTGTCGGCTTCGCGATCGACATCGAAAACCGCTACAAGGGCTTGCGCGCCCCGCACAAGATCAAGTTCGCCGTCTCCGGCTGCACGCGCGAATGCGCTGAAGCGCAGAGCAAGGACGTCGGCGTAATCGCCACCGAGAAAGGCTGGAATCTGTTCGTCTGCGGCAATGGCGGCATGAAGCCGCGCCATGCGGATCTGCTCGCATCCGATCTCGATAGCGCCACGCTCATCCGTTACATCGACCGCTTCTTGATGTTCTACATCCGCACGGCCGATCGGCTGCAGCGCACGTCGGTGTGGCTGGATCATCTCGAAGGCGGTCTCGACTA
>CAZIXV010000284.1:0-5015 GCA_964543105.1 uncultured Steroidobacteraceae bacterium | reverse complement strand
CGAACCTTATGTACGCGCGAGCATAACGGTCAGCGCGCGTGCTGACATGCCTACTAGTCATTCTTCGGCGCACAAGCCCGCGCCTTGAACTCAGTGCGCCCGCCGCGTCTCAGCCTTGAAACGACGCTCGATCGCACCATCCGCCAATTCTTGCGATAGCCAATGATCGACGTAGTCGCGCCAAGCCGCGTCGCGAGGCAGCAGAAACGCCTTATCGCTTTGCGTGAATGTCGCGGCCGTGGCGCGACATAGGCGTGAATTCTTCTGCGTCTGCAGTTCGACTTCCACGTCATCGGTGATCATCACATCGGCGCGGCCGGCGGCGATTTCATCGAATACCGTGCGGTTGTCGGGATGCACCGTGACGCGGGCCGCCTGCACATGCGCGCGCACGAAGCGCTCGTTCGTCCCGCCGGGATTGACGACCACGCGCACATCGGGACGATCGATCTCCGCCAGCGTATCAAAGTCAGCTTCTGTTCCGCAGCGCACGATCGGCGTCTTGCCGCCGCTGTGATATGCGCGCGAAAAGAACGCTTCGGCGGCGCGGTCTGCAGTGACGCTGATACCGCTCAGAGCGATATCAAATCGGTCGGCGCGAAAATCTTCCATCAAGCTCGGCCAACTCGTGCGGATGAAGCGCGGCGTGACGCCGAGACTTGCAGCCAGTGCTTCGGCAGTGGATACATCGACACCGCTCAACTCGCCATTGCGCTCGAGACTGAACGGCGCGTAGTCGCCCGTCATACCAATGCGCAGTACGCCGCTGGCTTCGATCCGACGCAGCGCCGGCGTTGGGATGCGCCGCAGCTTACCCAACGCATCGAGCAGCGATGCCGCATCGCTCGGTTGAATCGATGGTGTCAGTCGCGATGCGAGCGGCGCGTAATGAACACGAAAATCCTCGCGCGCGAGTTCCGGTAAGGCGAGGTAGATCGCAACCAACAGCTCACGGCCGATGCGATCGAGCGCCGGGCGTAGCTCCGCATTCAAGTCGCGTAAAGGCGCGTCTGATGCATTCGATGCATCAGACTCGATGACCCGCTGCTGAATGCCGCGCGCCAGTTCGATTTGCAGCTCGAACAGATGACGCGCCGAGTCGGCCTCGAGACCCAACTGCTGCGCTCTACGCACCGTCGCATCCAGTACTTGCCGTTCGCGAGTTGGATCTTGAATGGGCAAACGGTGATGACGTTTCCAAAGCGCCACCGGCTGCATCAAAGCAAGCCGCTCAGAGATGAGTTCAATGACGCGCTCCACCTGCTCCTCAGGCGAATCGAATTGCGCTTGGGCTTGAATGGAGCCCGAGGACAGCCCGAGCAGCAACGCCGTCAAAAGCGAAAGTGAAAAGCGGATTGTCGAATGCATCTTCTAAAAGTGAGGACCGAGCCTCACCTAAGATGCGTTGCGGGGAGCGCTTGGCGCAAGTGCTTCGGCCCGCCTCACGAGCGAAGCGGCGCGACCAGATCGAACAAGCGGCTCAACAGCGTCGGCTTCAGCCCCTCGACATCCATGGTTTCGCGCATGCGCGGAATATCGTGCAGGTTCAGACGAAACTCGGGCTCCGGTTCATCGAAACCCAGCGCACGCGCGGGCGCAGCCGGCATGGCAGTGCTTGGAGATGCCGCACGCATGGACGTTTTCGCTGAAATCGCTGTGCTCATCGAATGTGCTTCCTTTCCCTTGGTAAAAGTTCGTGCAGCCTAGTGGATGCTCCGTGCGCAACTCGTGAGGTGGATCACGATCGCATCTCAGCGCGAGCAGAAATTCATGGCGATCTGGAATGTCGCTATGGCAAGTTGCGTCCGCTCGAGCGTAAACGGCTAAACGTCGCACTTACGTCGTACTTATGTTGAGCGGCTGTCGCGCGAGGACGACGCACTACGAGTGCTCAAGAAGAGGTTCATCCATGAACAGCGCCATTCGATTCGCGGGGCTATTGATACTGGCAGCGCTCGCGGGTTGCTCGAAAACGCCAGAACCTGCGAACGAAACCACACCGGCCGCCGTCACGCCGCTACCGGCAGCGAGCGCCGATGTGCTGCGCGCCGACCTCACAGCTGATGGCATCGCGACGGAATATGCTGCGCTGTTCGCGACCGACAGGCTCGAGCGCATCATCGAACATCGCCATGAAAAGAGCGCCACGCTCGAGGGCGAGTATGAGTTCACTGAAGCCCGCCTGATGCGCTACCGCGGCGCGAAGCTCCGCGACGGTGCGATCGTCGATCTGCAGTTCGATCCGCAAGGCGCGCTGCTGTCGAGCGAAGCGGCAGAGATCAGCGACGCCGAAGTACGTGAGATTCGCAACCGCGCACAACTGCTGCGCAGTCATGCGCTCGCGCGACGGGCAGCGACGATGCATCACTAGGAGGACGAAGGCGATTGCGGATGGGCGATAGGCGATGGTCGGAACGCGTTCGTGGCGAGTTTCTGTCTGTGGCTCGGAATTTATTCCGACTTGTCGGACTGAAGTCCGACCCACATAGCAGCGCATACGCCAAGCTACGCCATCGCCGGCAGGATGATCTCCACCGTCAAGCCGCCGCTTTTGCGGTTGTGTGCTTTGACCTCGCCGCCATACAAACCGACGATGCGTGCAGTGATCGCAAGCCCAAGGCCCGTACCGCCTGAATCGCGATCACGCGATTCGGCGACGCGATGGAACGGTTCGAAGATCCTCTCGATTTCCTCTTCGGGCACACCCGGGCCGTGATCGTCGATCACGATGTGGGTCGCGCCAGCTTCGCGGGTCATCGTGACATTCACTGCCGTGCCCGGCGGTGTGAAGCGCACCGCGTTACGCAACACGTTCTCGATGGCGCTGCGGATCAAGTCGTGATCGCCTTCGATCTCGACGCTCAGCAGCGGCTCCCATTCCACGTGTTTGTTCGCCGCATTCGCTTCGATACGCGCGTCTTCGACGACTTCGGTGAGCAGCGTCGTGAGATCCACCGGCACGCGCGTCAACGTCGGCTCCATGGCGCGCAGATGCGATAGCTGCAGCATCTGCCCGATGATCACATCCAAGCGCTCAGTCTCGAGTTCGATGCGATCGAAATGCCTGGGCAAGTCCTTGCCGCGGCGCGCCAGGCTCAACGCAACCCGCAGCCGTGCAAGCGGTGAACGCAACTCGTGCGACATCGCCCGCAGCAGCGATTCCTTCGACGCGATCAACCCGCGCACATGATCCGCCATGGTGTCGAAATCGCGCGCCAGCACGCCCAGTTCGTCATGCCTGCGCGCGAACACATCGCCGACGCGTGAATCCAGATTGCCTGCCGCAAGCGAGCGTACGCTCGACTGCAAGCGCTCGACGGGCTTGCTCACGTAATGCGCAAGCCACCAACACACGAGCCCGCTGATCGCCAGCGCAAAGGCGACGATCACCGCGCGTACGTCCGGCGTATTCAACGCGCCCCATGGACCGACGGAATCGATCAGCATCGTATAAACGCTGTCGTCACGATCGAAGAACTGCGGCGTGAGCAACAATGGATTGGGCTCGCGATCACGAGGCACGCCTTTACTCATGAGTCCGGCGCGTTCGAGGCGGCGCACGTACGCCATCAAGCGATCGGGCAGCGTGCGACCGAATACATCGATACCGGTGTAGTCGACGATGAAAAATGTCCGGCCGATGTATTTTTCTTCCGCATCGACGATCCACGCGCGCAGGCCGTCGACGCCGTCGTTGTTCAATTGGGCTGCGGCACCCTGCGCGAGTTCATTGAGGTCGAGCGTTTCGACTTTGCTGAAGCGATACCAGGCGACCGTTGCTGTGGAGAGCAGCACGAGCAGCATGGCCGCCCAGAAAGACAAAAAGATGCGCAGGAACAGCGTCCTCACGTGCGCGGCTCGTTACGAGCTTCTCCCGTCGCGATCAAGACGTAACCGGCGCCGCGGATGCTGCGAATCTCAGGCAGACCGTTCTCGCCCAGGCCGAGCTTGCGCCGCAAATTACTGACGTGGGTATCGATGCTGCGATCGTAGGGCGTAAGCCGCCGCCCCAAGACACGCTCGGTCAACGATTCGCGCGATTGCACTTGCCCCACCGAGCGCATCAACACTTCCAGCAATCGCAGTTCGGTGCCTGTCAAACGCACCGATTCGCCGTTCAAGGTGACATCGAACGTGGCGGGATCGAGCCGCAGCGGGCCCACGCTCACCGGATTGTTCGGCGTATCGGTATCGCGCGCCGAGAAACGGCGCAGCACGGCGCGCACCCGGGCGACGAGTTCGCGTGGATTGAATGGCTTTGCGAGATAGTCATCGGCGCCCAGTTCGAGGCCGACGATGCGATCGACATCGGCGCCGTGGGCGGTCAGCATCACGACCGGCACGGAAAGCGAGTGCCGCAGGCGGCGCAGCACTTCGAAGCCGCTCAAGGACGGCAGCATCACATCGAGGATGACGAGGTCGTACGGGTGCGCCGGATCCGTCAGCCGCTCGAGCGCCTCCGCGCCATCGCGCACCAGAGACACCTGGAACCCCTCGCCGATCAAGTACTCCGTGAGCATCTGGCCGAGTTCGCGGTCGTCATCCACGATCAGTAATGAAGCCGGCATTGTCATGTCGATGTCACCCGAAATTGTTGTTGTCCTACGCCGCCAAGTGGCGCCGGACCTTGGCATATCGGTTTATCGCGAGGTGCCAAGAATGGTCAAACGCCGCAGCGAATATCCGGCCATCCCAATCGAGAGCGCTTCACCGGATCCGCGCTTGTCGCATTGTCTGTTCAGCTTGGGTTGATGTCGACCGTGCGTCGCTCGCGCCCTTTGCTACAAAAGTGTTCACACCGGGCGACAGATGGGACGCAACGCGCAAACCGCGTAATTTCGCGCTACGTCGGAACCGCTCAAAGCATAACGGCGTTCAGGCGTTCTGGAAGCGGGCCCCATTGCCGGTCGATCCCGAATGTAAAGCCAGCGAGCGACACACAAAAGAGCGCCGCGGCATTCGCCAGCAGGTGTCCAGCGAGTCAGGGGGGACTGGTCATCGACGAAAAGTAATAC
>CAZIXV010000283.1:0-5047 GCA_964543105.1 uncultured Steroidobacteraceae bacterium | reverse complement strand
TACCGCTGAATAGTCTTCCTGCGCGCGCGTCCCTAGAGTGCGCGCACCTTTCAGCGGGTGTCCGATAACGATGAGCGACGCGTCGACGAGCGCGACCGACTACACAAAAGGCGGCGTGCTGTTCCTCTACAAGGAATTGTGGAAAGAGGCGCAGGGTGACCGTTTGAAGTTGCTCGCGGCGATGGCACTGCTGGTAGCTGCGCAATGCATCCTGCTGGCAGTGCCTTTTCTCGCCGGTAAGGCGATGAACGCCCTGCAAGCAGCCGGCGGCGCTGGGCTGACGCAAGCGGGTATCTGGCTTTCACTGATCCTCGGCGCCACGATCGCGAGCTGGCTGTTACACGGACCAGGCCGCGTGCTCGAACGCAACGTCTCGTTGGCGGTTCGCCGCCGCGTCGCAACCGGACTCACGCAACGGGTGTTGTCGCTGCCGCTGTCCTGGCATGAAGCGCATCATTCCGGCGCGACAGCGCATCGGGTGCAGCAAAGCAGCAGCGCCTTGTCCGCATTCGCCCAAAGTCAGTTCATCTATCTGAATAGCGCAGTGCGCTTGATCGGACCCATCGTCGCACTGTGGATCATCGAGCCCACCGTCGGCGTCGCGGCCATTGTGGGCTTCTGTGTCATCTGCGTTTCGGTCCTGGCATTCGATCGCGCGATGATCCGTCTGGCGCATCGCGAGAATGACGCCGAGCGCCGCTATTCGGCCGCCCTCATCGATTCGCTTGCGAACTCCACGACGCTACTTGCGCTTCGCCAGGCGCGCGGAGTCGTCGGCATGTTGAGCCGCAAGCTCGAGACGGTGTTCGAGCCGCTCAAGCGCTCGATCGTATTGAACGAAGCAAAATGGTTCACCGTCGATGTCGCCAGCCGAATACTGGCTTGCTCGCTCGTCGCGTTGTTCGCGTGGCAGGGCATGCGAGCGGGCAAGCTCGATGGCGTGCAAGCGATCATGCTCGGTAGCGTCTACATGGTGTGGGAGTACGCGCAGCAGGCGGGTGGGGTGATCTCTGCGGTTGCTGCCCATTTCCAGACTCTGGCTCGACAGCAAGCGGACTACTCGAGTGCCGATACGATTCGTGAAGCGGAGCCCGCACAACATGCCGAGGCGTCCGCCATTCCCACGGGCGAATGGACGCGCTGCGAGTTGCGCGATGTCGTGTTTGAGCACGCTGCGTCGCGCGGTGAGCGCCCGGCGCTCGACCATGTGTCGGTGACGCTCGAGCGTGGCAAACGCTACGCGTTGATCGGCGGCAGCGGCTCAGGAAAAAGCACGCTATTGCGCGTGATGGCCGGACTGTACGAGCCGCAGCGCATCATCGTGGATCAGAACGGTGGTCCGGCGATCATGTCGCCGCTCGAAGCGGCGAGATTCTTACGTGCCTCGACGACTCTCATTCCGCAAGATGCGGATGTGATCGAAGGCACACTCGCCGATAACCTGCGCCTATGCGAATCGGTCAACGGTGCGCCCGCGCATAGCGAGTTCGAACACGCAATGCGCATGGCGAAGGTATCCGACTTCATCGAGCCGGCGCCCGCTGCACTGGATGTAGCCATTGGAGAACGCGCTGCCAATTGGTCGGGCGGACAGCGCGCACGCGTCGCCTTGGCGCGCGGCATTCTGGCCGCGCAGGGTAGTCACATCGTGTTGCTCGATGAACCGACGGCGAGTTTGGATTCGAGAACGGAAGCGGCCGTGTACGACAATCTGTTCGGTGAATTCAAGGATGCGTGTGTGGTGTCCTCGATTCATCGGCTGCATCTGCTCGATCGCTTCGACGAAGTGATCGTCATGCATCAAGGCCGCGTCGTCGCGCAAGGGCCGGCGTCGATGCTGGCACTGACGTCGCCTGATTTCCGACAGTTGTGTGCGGCAAGCGAGAAGACAAAAGGCGAAGCGGACGTCGGTTGATTCGGGGCTCCGTCCATCTACTGAGCGCGTCTTCTGACGCGTAACTCGCAGTTCGACGACAGGGACATCCCGTCAGGAACCGCGCATCTCAACGCAACGTTGGTAGCTGCTGCTGGCGCATTCCCAACTCTGTCGAACGCACCGCTCCTGATTGGTTGCGGTGAGCTTTTGTCGATGTGGAGGACTCGCGATGACTGCCGAGATGACCGATGTGGGCGAAAGGCACGTCGGGCATCCATCGAGTGAATCCATCGACACAGAGACGCACGGCCTGGGCAAAGCACTGGGCGACTCGCTGATCATGCGCGAGCTGTTTGCCAGGCTTCGCCGAGTGGCACCAACCGGCGTCAACATACTCATCACAGGCGAAAGCGGTACCGGCAAGGAGTTGATCGCCGAAACGATTCATTCGATGAGCGGTCGCGCTGCACAGCCCTTCGTCGCGGTGAACTGTGGCGCGATACCCGCCACGCTGGTGGAGGCCGAATTGTTCGGTTACGAGCGGGGTAGCTTCACCGGTGCGGTGCGTTCACAAGCGGGTTATTTCGAACGCGCGGCGCAAGGGACGATATTTCTCGACGAAGCGGCCGAGATGCCGCTCGAAATGCAAGTGAAATTGCTGCGCGCGTTGGAATCCCGACACATCGTACGAGTGGGCGGCGAACGAGATATTGCGTTGCACTCACGAGTGATTGCCGCCACGAACGTGTCGCCGCAGCACGCCGTCGCTTGCAACAAGTTGCGTACCGACTTGCTGTACCGTCTCGCTGTATTTCACATCGAGCTGCCAGCGCTGCGTGATCGCGGCGAGGACATCGAATTGCTCGCGCGGTACTTTCTTACGCGGCTCAATCGCGGCGCTCTCACGCAAAAGCGCTTGTCTGGGGATTCGCTGCAGTATCTGCGCGAATACTCATGGCCCGGCAATGTGCGTGAGCTCTACAACACCGTGCAGCGGGCCTTCATTCTTTGCGATGACGAACTCGATCTGCGCAGCGGCGCCGCGTACGGTCCCTGCCTCGAAACGCAACCCGCCGACCGCGCAGAGGCCGGGGTGCGATTCAAGCCGGGTATGTCGCTCGCAGAGGTAGAGCGTGCGGTGATTCACGCGACCTTGGAGAGCTGCGCTGGCAATAAAACGCGTACGGCGGCGATTCTCGGTATCAGCCTGAAGACGCTCTACAACCGCTTGAACGCATACAGCGCACTGTCCTCGCACGCGGTACGCGAATAGTCGGCACTTGCATGATTCATCACGCCACGCCTCGCAATGCAGTGGCAGGCGCGTAGCGCGCGATCATGCGTGCACAGAATTCGGCGAATTCCTCAGGGTGGCGCGGTGCGCTGGTGTGATGCGGTTCGATACCGCGCGATTCCGGCGTAAAACAAAACGTCAAAGTGACGTCGAAATCCTGCAGCGCTGTCATTTGGCGATCGAACCACGCAGTTGCATTCGGACGCAGGCTGTCGGCCCATGACAATCCCGTTCGCAAGTGACGCACGCCAATGCGCTTGAGCCAAGCCACCGCGTCGTCCAGCCGATGGTCTTCGAAATGGAACCACTGGCACAGACCTAGCGCGGGCACGTGCTGAGCAAACTGCTCGAGTGAAGGTTTCGGCGAACCATCTTCTCGCAATAAACCCATATAGAAGTGTCGGAAGTAGGAGGAGCCTTCGGCTTCCTTGTGTCGTGTCGTCGCTTCCCACTCGCGCGGTAAATCGTACAGGCTGTACCAATGAATTCGTGGCGTACGCCCGATCAAGAGTTCTGCCGTGCGTTTGACGCCCCAGGCCTGCACCTCTTCAGCGCCGAAGCTCGAAACCCCAACTTCGGTCACCCAGATCGGCTTGGAGGTGACACGTTCGATCTCCGCGATCTTGTATGGCCACTCATGGATCTGCCACAGATTCCAATCGAGCGGAAAGCCGTGTACCGCAATGACGTCGACGTGAGCGAGCGCACCTTGGGAGTCCAGGTTGCGAATGAAAGCCGGGTCGATCGGCGAGATCCCGCCAAGGACGCGCGGCAAGCCTGAGCGTTCGGCCCGGATGGCTTCGCCCGCCAGACTCGCCATCTGCGCAAAGCGCGACCAGGTGGGATCGACCTCCGGGTCCCAATGCGATTTGTTATTGGGCTCATTCCAGATCATGGCGGCTTCGATCATGGTGTGTCTCCTCGCCAGCGCGTGCAGCGCTTTGGGTGAGTGTTAGATTGCCGCGGCGCAATCCGCGCCGCTCGTAGCAGGTTGCGTGTCATTGCGCGCGCTCATTGACGCTGTCGACGATGAATCCGCCGCTGCGCCACTCCAACCTCGAGATCGATGCTGGACTGATGTTCAGGCGCACGTAGTGACCCGTCGGCATGTCGAGAATCCATAGCAGTGTCGAGCGAATCACCTCCGCATGCGTAACGAGCACGATCGTGCGTGCCGGGAACGCTGCTTGCAGACGATGCAGATGCCGCGCGATTCTCGATTGGACGCGTTGAATCGAATCACCGGCAGGGGTTTGCGCAACATCGCGTCGCTCATTCCACAATCGCCAGCGCGGATCGTTCTCGAGCGCATCAAAGCGCTGGCCCGACCAGGCGCCGAAGTCGAGTTCGTCCAGGTCTGGCGCAATCAATACCTGTGCGTGAGTGGCTTCCGCGATCCTTTGCGCCGTTTGTTGCGTACGCAGTCGCGGGCTGCTCTCCACCACGACGTCTGTTTCGTTCGCCAGGCGCTGCGCTACCGCGCCCGCCTGGCGTTCGCCGTGTGCATCAAGCGGAGCATCGATGAGGCGCCCGAACAGAACTTCATCCATCCGCGCGCACGTCGCGTGGCGAACGAGTAGAAAGCGAGTGGTCACGGTGGCGTTTACGCCCGCAGGCGTCCCGGATGAATTTCAGGGTGAGCTCGCGCGCGATGTGATCGGCGAACTGCTGCGGCGGAGATTTCATGAAGTAGCTCGAAGGCCCGACCAGCGCACCGCCGATGCCGCGATCCAGCGCAAGTTTTGCGCAACGTACGGCGTCAATCACGACCCCCGCAGAGTTGGGCGAGTCCCACACTTCGAGTTTCAGTTCGATGGAGATCGGGCTGCCGCCGAATCCCGTGCCCTCGAGCCGAATGAAAGCCATCTTGCGATCGG
>CAZIXV010000282.1:0-5063 GCA_964543105.1 uncultured Steroidobacteraceae bacterium | reverse complement strand
CATAGGAGGCTCAGCCGCTAAAGCATTGGAGGCGAGCAGCATACAGATCGTCGCAAGGATTGCGCCCGTCAATACGCGAGCTTGATGTTGGATTGCGTTACACAGCGTCCGTTGGGTCGATACGGGTTGTACCTTGATCGTCGATTCGCGCATTCGCATCGCTCCTTAAAGAAGGCCACGAGTCTAGCGCGTCAACAGGCGGGCGGGGGATGGGCCGCTTGGTGCTTGGGCGGGAACGATGCGCGCTCTCCGTTTCGCCCCGAGCCCCGAACCCGAACCCCAGTTAACGCAGCGCGCTACACAAAATCGCAGCCGTCGCTTCGTCCATGCGAATGAACTGCATCCCGATGCGAAAACAATCCTCGGATTGCTTTCTGCAATGCGCGACACGGCCGACGAGTTTGAGATGCGCGCTCGCACCGCAGGCGTCGATCTGAACCGAGAGCGTGCAGTCGTGTCCGATCTCGACGCGTTGCGGACTGAAAAAGCCAATGCCCCCGGGCGAGATGTCGGCGGTTCGTCCGGTGAGTTCCGTGCCATCGGGAAGTAGGATGCGCGCCGTCAATCGCAGCGCCTTACGCGCCGCTCGCCGCTGCTCAGTCAGTGCGGTGCGAGGACGTTCCGTCAGCTCGACATCACCAAACACCTGCGGTTCCGAGTGCATGATCGCTCCTTGAATGGTGTCCACTCCCAAAGATCGACAGGCGGCGGAAAAACTGAAATCGCTGGTGCGAGTGGCTGAATCGGCGGTTCGCAGGCTGGATTACCTGCTGCGGAAGCCGGCTAGTTGTGTCAGCAACAAATGAAGGTTGTGCTTTGTTAGCGGGGTCGAGATCTTATGGAGCGTGTTCACGATTTGGGATTGTCGACGGAAGAGAAGACCCCCTCCCTAACCCTCCCCCGCTTCGCAGGGGAGGGAATCGAAGGCATTGCGTGAGCGTGCGACGTCAGGTCCCGATGCGGCCACCGTCCAGTTTGCGAATGACCACCGTCGCCGGTCGCGGACGACGCGGGTTGCTCTGCGTGCCGTACGGCCAGCTGCTTACCGTCGAAGGGAACCGCGTCGTTGGCGTGCCGTATATCGCATTCCAATGCGTCGTCGACTCGCCGGGATGCTGGATGTTGACGAACATCGTGCGTTGATCCGGCGTCATCGTGATGCCGGTGATCTCGCATCCCCGCGGGCCCGTCATGAAGCGTTTCACCTCACCCGTTTCCGGTCGAGCGGCGAGCATCTGATTGTTCTTGGTGTTGTCGTACCCGCGGCTTTGCAGCAGCTGCGATGAGTTCGACACATCCGTTTGAATCCAAACGATGCCGGATCGATCGACGAACAGACCATCGGGCGAGCCGAACGCGGGTTGATCCACGGGAACGTTCGGATCGTAGGCCGGATCGCCTGCCAGCAAGAACACATCCCAATAGAACTTCGTATCGTCCACAGGATGTTCGTTGAAGCGCAGGATGTGACCGTACGGATTTGGATCGCGTCCGCTGTTCCACGGCGCATCGTGGCCCGAGCCATTCGTCAACGTCAGAAACACTTCCTGGGTTTGCGGATTGACCGACAACCATTCAGGGCGATGCAGGCGCGTCGCGCCGACGGCGTCTGCGGCCAAGCGCGTACGGATGAGCACATCCGCTTGATCGGCCCAGCCATTGTTCTTCGTCAACGGACCAACGCCATACACGAGCGGCAACCACTCACCGCCGCCTTGAGCATCGATCTTCGCGACATACAGTGTGCCGTGATCGAGCGGACTTTGGCCGCGCAACAACAGTTTGCGCCACGGCGCACTGCCGACAAACTTATACAGATAGTCGCCGTTCTCATCGTCGCCGCTATACACGACGACGCGGCCGCGGCTTTCGGTGCACGTCGCGCCTTCATGCTTGATGCGACCGAGCGCCGTGCGCTTCACGGGTTTGCTATTCGGATCGTAAGGATTGAACTCCACGACCCAACCGAAGTGATTCAGCTCGTTGCGATTCTTCGCCAAATCGAATCGCGCTTCGGCTTTGTGCCATTGATAACCGAAACCTGCGCGCGAAACGCCATAGCGGGCTTCGAGTGCCGTCGGCGTCCAACTCGGATCGTCGGTGCCGAAGTAGCCGTTCCAATTTTCTTCGCAAGCCAGGTAGGTGTGCCATGGCGTTATGCCGTTCGCACAGTTGTTCAAAGTGCCGAGCGGCGTGCGTGTGATCGATGATTTGAGCATGGGATGATCGGCGCGCACCGGCCCCGAGAACCGCATTGGCGTCGTGCCCGTGATGCGGCGGTTGCGGGGGTCGCGGTGTTCGATATCCCATTTGCCGCTCGGCTTCTTATAAATGGAAATCACGCTGACGCCGTGCGCAGCGAGCGCCTTCGCTACTTTCTCGCGTCCGGCGGCGTCGGGCGTGATGGCCGAGCCTTGGGCGGCGGAGTAGATCTGACTCGCGTCGGTGTACTCGTGATTCATGACGAGCAGGCCGCGATGATTGCCGAGCAGTGGCAGCGGAAAGTAGTGCATGCCGTCGTGGTTGAAGCCGACTTGCAGCGCTTGTTCGGCGGCACTGTTCGATGCGTCTTCCGCAAACGGACGCGCGCCGCGCAGGAGCGGCGTGCCCCACGGTGCGATCACTTGATACGTATAGCCTTTCGGCACGACGACAGTGTCCTCATCGCTTGGCGACACTTCCTGGAATCCGAGCGCGTATTTGTTTGGGACACCCTGATGCTTCGGTGGATGTTTCCCCCAGTGTCGAGCTTCCGCCGAGGAGGTGAGCGCCGTGCCGGCAAAGAAGCTCGTCGCCGCAAGCGCCGTGCTTCCCTTCAATACGGTCCGACGACTCAGCCTTTCGGCGATCATCTCGTTGATATGCGGATTCCCAGACTCGTTCGAGCCGATGTCATCGGTGTCTTGCATGGTTGCTCCTGTAGCGGCGTGGAATGCGGAGCTCAGGCGGGCACGCACGTGTGTGCATCGCTGGCTGCGAGCGATTTGACACAACGAAGATGAAAGCCGAATGACAGGAATGCGAGTGCGTCTGTGACAGAACGCAGAACTCGCTGCGCGTCGTGGAAAGTACGTCGCCTTCCGCAGTGCATAGCGGGAATGCCGGTGCGTGCAGGTCGGACGAAGTGTGTTGCGCCGCGTCGCTTGCGCTTACGGCAAGAACCAGACGTGGCGTACTACCGCGCCAATCGCGCAGCTTCGATCGAGGGCGGTAACGCCGCTTGCGGCGTGGTTGCTCTCGATAGCAACAGCAGTTCCTGGCAACGCGCTGAAACTTGCTCCAACAGCGGCAGGAGGTCGTCGCGACGCACCGGCCGAGCCAATAAATAGCCTTGCAGCGACATCGCGCGATGGCTTAGCAGGAGCGCGAACTGTTCCGGCCGCTCGATGCCTTCGGCCGTGATCTCTAGCCCCAGTCCTTCGCACAATCCGATGATGGCGCGCGCGATCGCGGCAGAGCGCGCGTTCGTGTCGATGCTCGCGATTAGGCTGCGATCGAGTTTGATACGCGTCAGCGGCAATTGCTCGAGCGATGCGAGCGAAGAATATCCCGTGCCGAAATCGTCCAGCGCGATCGACACACCGATGGTGCGCAGCCGCTGCAGCGCCTCGATCGTGGCCCGCCCGGTCTGAAGCACGGATTCCGTCAGCTCGATTTCAATACATCGCGCGGGCAGCTGATGCTCGATCAATAACGCCTGCAAACGCTCGACAAATCGGTAGTCCAGCAGCTGGCGCGGCGACACATTGATGGCGACGCGCGCTTGCGGCCACGGGCCGCGATGCCATTGCGCCGCGGTTTCGATCGCGGTACGCAGCACCCAGTCGCTGATCTCCATGATCAGGCCTGACTCTTCAGCAACCGCAAGAAACTCACCTGGAGAGGCGTAGCGGCCATCAGGCATGCGCCAGCGGATCAGCGCTTCGACCAGCGAGGTTTCCAATGTTTCAGCGCTGACTTCGGGTTGGAAGACCAACTCGAACTCGCCTCGCTCGACGGCGCGGCGCAGCCCTTGTTCGATCGTGAATTTGGTCGACGCGGCAGCGACGAGTTCGGGTGTGAACATCGCCAGCTGGCTGCGCCCGAGCGCCTTCGCCTGAAACAAGGCCGCGTCGGCGGCGCGCAATAAATCGTCGCTGACCTGCTCGTGATCGGGATAAACGCTCGCGCCGACGCTCACGCTCACGATCAGCTCTCGACCATCGACTTCGATGGGCTGCTGGAACGCTTGCACGATCCGCAGACCGGCAGCGCGAATGTCCGCAACGCCGCTCGCGCGCTCGAGCACGACCGTAAATTCATCGCCCCCCAGTCGCGCGGCGAAGCCGAAGGTGCGTGCGGTTTCATCCAGACGTCGCGCGATTCCGATTAACACGCGATCGCCGAATGCGTGTCCGATGCTGTCGTTGACGTTCTTGAAATTGTCGATGTCCAGATAAAACACGCCCAGGTGATGCTTGTCCGTTCGTGCGCGTGCAATTGCTGCATTGAGCAACACGAACAACTGCCGACGATTGGGGAGACCCGTCAGCGGATCGTGTTCGGCAAGGTCTTGCAACTGCCTGGTGCGTTCTTCCACCTTGGCTTCGAGACGCTGGTGGGCATCCTGCGCCGCCGCGCGGGCGATCGAGAGTTGCTCAGCCATACGGTTGAATGCGACTGCGAGCTTGTCCAATTCCTTGATGCCGCCGCGCGCAACCTTAGGAACGCTCTCGCCAGCTGCAAGTCTCGCAGTGGCGTCGAGGAGGCGACGCACGGGTTGCACGATGCTCAAAACAGTGGCGAACGAAATGTAGAGCAGCAGCACCAACACCGCAGCGCTGATCCAGGCGACCAAGGAACGACTCGAATCAGCGCCGCTTGGAGTGGTAGTGGAAGCGGGTTGTTCATCGATGTGCGACTCCAGCGCAGCAGCCTCCGGCTCGATGGGTTCGACGGCTGGCACCTCGATCTGTGCCTGAGGTCCTGTGGAGCGCATCGCCACTTCATGCGACGCCTGGATGCTCTCCGGGATGCTTGCGGCCAGTTTTTCCGCATCCGCGGTTAGCCGATCACCGAGGGAT
>CAZIXV010000281.1:0-5068 GCA_964543105.1 uncultured Steroidobacteraceae bacterium | reverse complement strand
GGCTCTGGCTAGCCGGCTAGCTAGCTGACTAGCCGACTCGCTGGCTAGCTGGCGAGTTTGGTCGGCCGCGGGCCGTCCAAACTCAAAAACCCCACCCCATGCTCCACTCGCAACGTGATCTCACGTTCGAGCTCGCTCGATGCGAGCAACGAGGCTTCGAGGCGGTTGATCACGACTGGGCGCACGCGGCTGCCCTGTGCTGCGTGCGTGATCATGAAGCTGTGGTAGCTGTCGATGTGATTGGCGGCGAACTGGATGAGGATGTTGATGTCCGCATCGAACGCGGGCTCGTTGATGCGCTCGTCGCAAATGACGAGGAAGGCCTGGTCCTTCGGCGCGGCGGAAAAAGCGCCGGCGGCACGCAACTCTTCGAAGAAACGCGTGATCTGGTTTGCGAGCCGAAACCAGACGGCGATGTTGCGAGGTTCGGCAATCGACCAACGGGTGCCGCGCTCGATCGCATCGACGACGAACAACGCAAAGCGCCGCGGTGTGAGGTACGCCCAATCCGCATGCGCACTTGCGCCGCACGCGAGTGTGCGCATCCGCGGTCGACGTCGATCCGTGCCGCGCACCGTCTGCAAGGTATTGATGCCATGCGTGGCAAGGCGCGCGCGATCGGCCACCGTCAGCTCCTGCTGCAAACGCGCCCCGGCGCGCAGCAACAACTCGGGTTCCGGGATGTGCGCAGCCGCGGGCGCCAGTGTGCCCGTGCGCGACAAAATGCCCGCCACGGCGCCGCCATTGCCGAATGTTTCCGCGCGCCCACGCAACCGATCCGTACAAACGATGCGCGGATAAAACATCGCGGCGCTATCGCTGTGAAAGCCAAGCGCTTGCAAACCAGCCACTGCGTTGCTCGGCGAATTCCAGTTGGCCAGTGGATCGACGATGAGAATCGCCCGCTGCTCGCGGCAGAAACGTTCGACGACGAGCAACGTGCTCACCCCGATTTCGACCGTGCGGGTCAATGGCGGGATGTAGACGAATGCCAGTTCTTCGACGCCGCGCAATGCAAACAGGCCGGTCCGCCGCGGCGCCGAGCCGATGATGTCGTAATCGCTCAGCGGCTTACCGTCATCACCATCGGGATTCGAACTCGCATAGCCAGGTAACTTCGTGCCCGGCATCAAGGTCGCGCGCGGACGCGACAGCGGCACGCGGCCGCGGACTCGCACCATCGTTGATTGTTCGAGCACCGCCTTCACGTAGCGGTCATCATTCGCATCGCACGAGACGGCGGAGAAAATCTCCTGCGCTTCGATGCGCTCTGAGCCCGGTGAGCGAACGCGTTGCACGGTCAGGTTGAAACGCAGTTCATCGTCGATGTCGAGACCATCGAAATCGATGGCAGCACGCAAGAATTCACGAGTCCCCGGCGCCACTGCTTCAAGCGTCAGCGTGCCGGATTCACATGGCAGGGTGATCGATACAGGAAGCGCGCCATTCGCGACGCGGACGATGACCGCTTGGCGTCCGCCCTGGTCAAAGAAATGTTCGACTGCGTACGACAGCGGACTGGGTTGCCACAGGCCGCCGAAGATTTGTTGGAAGTCGGCGAAGCTGCGCACGAGAACCGGCGTATCCAATGGGCCTCGTAACGTACGACCGACGAATGCAGTGCGTTGCGCATGCGTGTGCGCAATCGATTGTTCAGCCGTCGGTGCTTCAACAACCTTGATACCGTCGAGCATTCGCCCCGGCACCTTGTCCCCTCGCTGATTTTCGTTATGGCGCCGAACGTTATCAGGTTTAAGAGATAGGTGATAGGCGGAGGAGTGATGGGAGTGATGGGTGATGGGAGTGATGGGTGATGGGTGATGGGTGAAATACACGCTCATCCAGGTCCCGGTGTAAACCATGTACCTGGACACTTCTGTAAACGATGCACCTGTCTGGACAGACTGATGCGCTTACAATCGCGCCTCCGCTATCCGTCGCCTATCCGCTATCGCCTATCCGCTATCGCCTTCTCTCTTACTTATGAACCACAACACCTACTTCGATGGCCGCGTTCAAAGCATCGGTTTTGAGCGCAACGGTTTGCGCGCTACGGTTGGCGTCATTGCGCCGGGCGAGTATCACTTCAACACGGCCGCCGCTGAGCGCATGACGGTGACTTCCGGTTTGTTACGCGCGCGATTGCCGAACGCCGAGTGGCAATCCTTTCCTGCAGGCACCTATTTCGAAGTGCCGGCGAATAGCGGCTTCGATGTGCAAGCCGTCGACGGCCCGGCCGCCTATCTGTGTGAATTTCTCTGAGCCCGCTTGTAGTTGGCGAGGATCGAAGGGGCGGTGTTCGATTCGCTTTAGAGGATTCTTGCGAGCTTGCTAGCTGGCTAGCCAGAGCTCTCCCCGCTACCGCAAGGGAGGGGATGGGAGCTGGGTTTGCTAGCTTGCAGGCAGCTTCACAGCTGTCGCGAACGTATCGCACTCTTGCATCGATCCCGTTTCGAGGCCGCGTTTGAACCAGCGCACGCGTTGCTCTGAGGTGCCGTGCGTGAAGGACTCCGGCGGCGCGCGGCCTCGCGTCAGGCGGTCATCGCCAATCGCGGCTGCAGCGTTCAAGCCTTCCTCGACATCGCCTGCTTCGAGAAACGGCCGCGATGCTTCAGCGTTGTGGGCCCACAATCCAGCGAAGCAATCCGCTTGCAGTTCCTGGCGGACGGATAACGCGTTGGCTTCCGCTTGACCCGCACGGCTGCGCGCCGCGTGCGTGCGCTCGGAAATTCCCAGAATCGTTTGCACGTGATGCCCGACCTCGTGGGCGATGACATACGCCTGCGCAAAATCTCCGGGCGCGCCGAAGCGCTGATGCAATTCATCGAAGAAGGTGAGATCGATGTAGACCTTGCGATCGGCGGGACAATAGAACGGACCCGAAGCGGCTTGCCCGACGCCGCAGGCCGTCTGCACCGCCTGCGAGAACAACACGAGCATCGGCGGCTCGTAGGTAAGGCCGTTCGCCGCGAAAATTTCCGCCCAGGTATCTTCGGTATCGGCGAGTACGACGGAAACCAGATGGCGCGCTTGAGCCTCGCTCGCGGACTCTTCGTACGGCACTTGCTGTTCTTGAACGCCGCCCGACTGTTGCGCCGTTTGCAGTACGACGGTGGGATCCAAACCGAAATACGCCGCGACCAACGCCAGCACGACCGCGCCGAGGCCGATGCCGCCCGCGCGGCCGACGCGAACTCCGCGACGATCTTCGACATTGGAACTGGTACGCCGCCCGCCTAATCGCATGGCCGTCTCCCGCCGAACCCTCGGCGCCCATGACAACTCTCGATCTTTCGTTTGCGTTCCACCACGGCGCCTGTCGTTCGCCTGCAATCAATGCCGAGGCGGCGCGAACAAGCGCACGTTGCGATGCTTGAATACGCTCACGAGCGCCATGCCGGCAAGGAAGCCGCCGATATGCGCGCGAAACGCAACGCCGCCCTCGCCCGCTTGTGCGAATGCATTGCTGATCAATTGCAGCACGAACCAGAAGGCGAGCACGAAGCCAGCAGGCAAGCGCATGGTGTGCAAAAAGAAGCCGAGAGGAACGACGAAGAGGACCCGTGCGTGCGGATGCAACAACAGGTAGGCACCCAGCACGCCGGAAATCGCACCGCTCGCACCCACCATCGGAATCACCGAACCCGGCTCCGGAATGGCTTGCGCCAACGCGGCCGCAATGCCGCATAAAAAATAGAACACGATGAAACGGCCGTGGCCCATGCTGTCTTCGACGTTGTCGCCGAAGATCCAGAGGTACAGCATGTTGCCGATCAGGTGCATCCAGCCGCCATGCATGAACATGGACGTGAATACAGTCAGCTCGGCGGGTACGAGTCGCAATTCGGGCGGCAGCTGCTCAGCCCCGAACAACACGGCGGGAATCAACCCAAACGCATAAATCGCGTGTTGACCGCCGACCGTGCCGAGCGACACCTGCCACAGGAACACGAGCACGCACAGCGCGATGAACGTGATGGAAACGTACGGTTTCGAGTGCGAGGGATTGTCGTCGCGAAGCGGAATCATTACGCGAGGTGACGGGCGCTCATGCGCCCATCGTCGCCCTCGACGCGTCGAGGGCGACCATTCGGATCAACGCGAACCTTTTGGAGCGCCACCGGACGCGCCGGAATTCGTCCGAGTCTGAGTCGCAGTGGCCGCCGGCTTCGCAGGCGCGGGTTTTTTCGCCGCCGGCTTCGCCGGCAGAATCGTGCCCGTCAGTGCCGCTTCGAATTCTTCTGCGGTCACGAGCAACTCCTCTTTACCGTCCCACGTCGCACCGCTCGGCAAGCGGTTTTCAACGTGCCGTGCCTGATACAAGTGCTGATCGAGCGTAAACGCCTCACGCGACACCGGCATCGCGATTCCGCGCGGGTTTTGCACCATGGCGTCGATGAGTTCCAAGTCGAGTTTCGCGTCGTGCTCCCTGACCTTCTGCCACATCTCATCGGTAATCGCGGCATTGATCAGTGCGTCGGCTGCCGTCGGATGCTCGCGCTCGTCGTCCTCGAACACCGGGAACGCCTGCACATAGATCGCATCCTCGTGCCAACCGAAGACGAACGGTTGATTCACGACCGTGACCTTGGTGCCGATCGGAATCTTGCCGAACAGCCCGGCAATGTCTTCGGGATAGAAACGAATGCAGCCGTGGCTCGAGCGCATGCCGACGCCATAAGGCTTGTTCGTGCCGTGAAGCAGATAGCTGGGCCAACCGAGGTTCATCTTGAAAGCACCGAGCGGATTGTCCGGGCCCGGCGGCACGCGCGAGGGCAGCGGATCGCCTGCTTCGCGATGTTCCTTGCGCACCGAGGCGGGCGGATACCACGCGGGGTTCTTCACTTTCGTCGTCACTTTGGTCGTACCGACGGGCGTAACCCAACCGACTTTGCCGACGCCGATTGGATGTGTGATGACGGTTTGCGGCTCGCCTTGCTTGGGTTTCGGGAAATAGAACGCGCGCAATTGCGCAAGGTTGATCACGAGTCCTTCACGCGGCGCATCGGGCAGTACGAACTGCGTCGGCAAGACGATCTGCGTGCCTTCGCCGGGCAGCCACGGATCG
>CAZIXV010000280.1:0-5085 GCA_964543105.1 uncultured Steroidobacteraceae bacterium | reverse complement strand
TCTCGAATTCCTTCCAGCCGATCACCGACTCTTCGAGCAGCACCTCACTGGTCGGCGATGCCTCGAGACCGCGCTCGACGATCTCGACGAATTCTTCGCGGTTGTAGGCAATGCCGCCACCCGATCCGCCGAGCGTGAACGAGGGACGGATGACGGTTGGGAAACCGATTTCCGCTTGCGCCGCCAGCGCCTCATCGAGGCTGTGAGCGATAAGTGAACGTGGCGACTCGAGACCGATTTCGCGCATCGCGTTACGAAAACGTTCGCGGTCCTCGGCCATGTCGATGGCATCGCGCGATGCGGCGATCAATTCGACGTTGTGCTTCTCGAGCACGCCCTCGCGCACCAGATCGAGTGCGCAATTGAGCGCAGTCTGACCGCCCATCGTGGGCAGCAATGCATCGGGCTTTTCCTTTTCGATGATTCGCTCGACCGTGCGCCAATGAACCGGCTCGATGTAGACCGCATCGGCAGTCTCAGGGTCGGTCATGATCGTGGCGGGATTCGAGTTGACGAGAATGACGCGATAACCCTCTTCCCGGAGCGCCTTACACGCCTGCGCGCCCGAATAATCGAATTCGCACGCCTGGCCAATGACGATCGGCCCAGCGCCAATGATCAGAATACTTTTTAGGTCGGTTCGTTTTGGCATGTCTTTATCGTTCGACGGCGCGGCGCTGCGCATCGCGGCCAGCCGCCTGGGCGTGCAGCCGCTCGTTGATCATCTTCGAGAAGCGCTCGAAGAACGCTCCCACATCGTTCGGCCCTGGGCTTGCTTCTGGATGGCCTTGGAAACTGAAGGCTGGACAATCCGTGCGCTCGATGCCCTGCAGCGAACCATCGAACAGTGACTTGTGAGTCACACGTACGTTCTCGCCCAGGGTCGTCTCATCGATCGCAAAGCCGTGGTTCTGGCTCGAAATCAGCACACGGCCCGCCTGCATGTCGAGCACGGGATGATTCGCGCCGTGATGGCCGAACTTCATCTTCACGGTCTTCGCACCGCTTGCGAGCCCCAACAACTGATGACCCAGGCAGATACCGAACACGGGAATATCGGTCTTCAGAAATTCGCTGATCGCTTCGATCGCGTAAGTACATGGCTCGGGATCACCCGGACCGTTCGACAAGAAGATGCCGTCGGGCTTCAGCGCCAACACCTGATCGGCAGGTGTCTGCGCCGGCACAACCGTCACGCGCGCACCTTGATCGGCAAGGCAGCGCAGGATGTTGCGCTTGATGCCGAAGTCATAGGCAACGACATGCACGCGTTGGCCGGGACGCGGCTTGGGCGCTTGCTCCGAGCCCCAGTTCGTTCCTTCATTCCATTGATAGATGCGCTTGGTCGAAACGACTTTTGCCAAGTCCATTCCCTTGAGACCGGGGAATTTGCGCGCGGCATGCACGGCCGCCGTCGCATCGACTTTCTCACCGGTCATGATGCAGCCAGCGAGCGAACCCTTCTCGCGCAAGATTCGCGTGAGTCGGCGCGTGTCGATTTCAGCGATCGCGACGACTTTGCCTCGCTGCAAGAACTCTTCGAGAGATTCAGACGCACGCCAGCTCGAATGCAGCGCCGGCAGATCGCGAATGATGAGTCCCGCCGCACAGATCGACGGCGCTTCGAGGTCTTCGGGATTGGTCCCGGTGTTCCCGATATGGGGATACGTCAGGGTGACGATTTGTCTGCAGTAGGAAGGGTCACTAAGAATTTCTTGATATCCGGTCATGGCGGTGTTGAACACCACCTCGCCGGTCGTATTGCCTTTGGCTCCAATCGACCGGCCGTGAAAGACCGTGCCGTCTTCGAGCGCCAATACAGCGGGTGTTACCACAAAATCTCCCGATGTCAGTGTTTCAGGCACGCACGACTAGAGCGGGAGGGGCCTTACGACCGATCCCGCACACAATGTTTTCGACGCGTGCTGAAGACGGGAGTTTACGCGAGTGATCGAAGTGATGGAAGCGAATTCAAGATGGTGATCAGGTGATTTGGTGATCAAGTGATCACGGTCAGAAAGACACCAGCATCATCGGACCCGATCACTGGATCACCTAATCACCTAATCACTGTCTTAAGCCCAACACGTCCTGCATCGAGTACAGTCCCGGCGCGCGTCCGACAATCCACTGCGCTGCACGTAACGCACCGCGGGCGAAAGTCATCCGATCACTCGCTCGATGCGTCAGTTCGATGCGCTCACCGATACCTGCAAACGTCACCGTGTGATCGCCGACCACATCACCGCCGCGAAACACTGAAAAACCGATGTTGCCTTCGCGGCGCGCACCCGTCGCACCGTAACGCTCGAACACACCGACGTCGGCGAGTTTCACCTCGCGTCCTGCGGCCGCCGCTTCCCCCAACGCGAGTGCGGTACCGGAGGGCGCATCCTTCTTGTTGCGGTGGTGTGCTTCGAATATCTCGATGTCGTAGTTCTGATCGAGAGCCTTTGCGGCCAGTTGCGTCAAACCGATCAACAGATTGACGCCTACGCTCATGTTCGCGGCGACGACGATGGGAATTTGCCGCGCTGCACTTTCGATTTCTGCGCGAACGTCCGCGCCATAACCTGTCGTACCGAGAATCAACGCGCAGCCGCGCTCGACACAGGCCGCCAAGTTCGCGTGTGTGGCGTCCGGCAGCGCAAAGTCGATGGCAATACTCGCTGTTCGCAGCGCGTCCTGCGGATTCGCGACGATCGCTACACCGCGCGCTGCACCACCACTGGGTGCAGATGCATCTTGTCCGAGCCATCGACTGTTGGCAGATGCACTTGCGCCAACCAGCTTCGCCTGGCTCGTTTCATCGACGGCGCGCAACAGCGCAGCTCCCATACGACCCGTCGCACCGAGAATTGCGATCCGCAGTTCGTTCTTATCGTTCGTCATGCCCTATTCCCGCGGACGCTGGTGGTCGCCGCTGCATCATGTGCGCATCGTGCCAAAGAAACTCTTCACGCCATCGAGCCACGAACGCTCACGCGGACTGTGGTCGTGCGAGCTGTCGCGCATCGTGCTTTCGAATTGCCGCAGGATCGTGCGTTGCTCTTCGGTGAGATTGACCGGCGTCTCGACGACGACACGACAGAACAGATCACCGGTCGTGCCGCCGCGCACCGGCTTCACGCCTTTTTCGCGCAACCTGAACACACGGCCAGACTGCGTTTCCGCCGGCACCTTGAGGCTGACGCTGCCATCGAGTGTCGGCACTTCGACATTGCCGCCGAGGCTCGCTGTCACGAAACTGATCGGCACCTCGCATGACAAATGACTGCCATCGCGCTCGAAAATCGAATGTTCGCGCACATGAACTTCGACATAGAGATCGCCCGACGGTCCGCCGTTGCGCCCGGCTTCACCCTCACCCGTCAATCGAATGCGATCGCCGTTGTCGACGCCCGGCGGCACTTTGACGGTCAATGTTTTCTTTCTGCGTACTCGCCCTTGTCCGAGACAGGGATCGCAGGGTTGGCTGATCATCTGCCCACGTCCCTTACAGCGTGGACACGTCTGCTGTACCGCGAAGAAACCTTGCTGCATACGAACCTGGCCGACGCCGTTACAGGTTTCGCAGGTGGTCATCTTCGAGCCTGGCGCGGCGCCCGACCCGCTACAGGATTCGCATTCGCCCAAGGTCGTGAATTCAACACTGGCTTCGTAACCGAACACGGCCTGTTCGAGATCGAGTTCGAGGTCGTAGCGTAAATCTGCGCCACGAAAGACCTGTCGGCCGCCGCCGCCGCGCCGACCGCCGCCGAAAATATCGCCGAACACATCGCCAAAGATGTCGCTGAAGGCATCGCCAGGGCCGAAACCGCCGCCGCCACGCGCATTCAGCCCGTCGTGGCCGTGTTGATCGTAAATTGCGCGTTTCTGCTGATCGCAGAGCACTTCGTAGGCTTCTTTCGCCTCTTTGAATTTTTCTTCTGCTTCCTGATCGTTGGGATTGCGATCAGGGTGATATTTCATCGCCAACCGGCGAAAGGCTTTCTTGATGTCACCCTCCGTGGCGGTACGCGGCACATCGAGGACCTGGTAATAGTCGCGCTTGGACATCTTGGGATCATTGACCGTGACAGTTGGCGGTTGGCAATCAACAGAGCGCGCAGCCAGGGGCCGCGCGCTCCGTGACACAGTTGCTGCCAGAATCGACTAGCAGGCTCCTTCGGGCTGTCAACGGTCAACCGTCAACCGTCGACGCACAACGTGCTTTAGTCGTCCTTCTTCTTGTCTTTCACTTCCTCGAATTCGGCATCGACCACATCGTCCTGCGCGGCCTTCGCACCGTTCGGCTCGCTCGAGCCGTCCGCTGCTTCCGCGCCGGTCGCGCCAGCTTGCGCATAAGCTTGCTGAGCGAGCGAAGCCGATGCTTGCGCAAGCGCCGCAGCCTTCGTATCGATCACGTCTTTGTCATCACCGGTCACGACGGTCTTCAGATCCGACAATGCGGACTCGATGTTCGCACGATCGCTTGCGGGCACCTTGTCGCCCATTTCCTTGACGGCTTTCTCCGTCGAATGGATCAGCGCGTCGGCCTTATTGCGCGACTCGACGAGTTCGCGGAACTTGCGATCTTCCTCGGCATGCGACTCGGCTTCCTTCACCATCCGTTGGATCTCGTCCTCGGACAGGCCGCTCGAGGCCTTGATGACGATCTTCTGCTCCTTGTTGGTCGCCTTGTCCTTGGCCGACACGTTCAGGATGCCGTTCGCGTCGATGTCGAACGTGACTTCGATCTGCGGCATACCACGCGGTGCGGGCGGGATACCTTCGAGATTGAACTGGCCGAGCGACTTGTTATCCGCCGCGCGTTGACGCTCACCCTGCAGCACGTGAATGGTCACTGCACCCTGGTTGTCGTCCGCAGTGGAGAACGTCTGATTCGCCTTGGTCGGAATCGTCGTGTTCTTCTCGATCAGCTTCGTCATGACACCGCCGAGCGTCTCGATACCGAGCGACAACGGGGTAACGTCGAGCAACAACACGTCTTTCACTTCGCCCGACAACACGCCGGCTTGAATGGCCGCGCCCACGGCAACGGCTTCGTCCGGGTTCACGTCCTTGCGCGGCTCCTTACCGAAG
>CAZIXV010000279.1:0-5108 GCA_964543105.1 uncultured Steroidobacteraceae bacterium | reverse complement strand
ACGGGCAAGGTCGTCAGCAACAAGATGCAAAAGACGATTGCGGTGGCCGTCGAGCGTTACGTGCCGCATCCGCAGTATCGAAAGTATCAACGTCGCACGACGACGTTTTTGGCGCACGACGAGAACAACGAGAGCCGTGAAGGCGATCTCGTTGCGATCGAGGAGTGTCGCCCGCTGTCGCGCCATAAGAGCTGGCGTCTGGTGAAGGTCGTGAGCCGTGCCGATCAACTTGGTGGAGCGACGTCATGATTCAGATGCAGACAGTTTTGAACGCGGCTGATAACAGCGGCGCCCGCAGCTTGATGTGCATCAAGGTGTTGGGCGGTTCGAAGCGTCGTTATGCGACGGTCGGCGATGTGATCAAGGTCAGCATTCGCGACGCCATCCCGCGTGGCAAGGTCAAGAAGGGTGAGGTGTATGACGCCGTCGTCGTGCGCACCAAGTTTGGCGTGCGTCGTGCTGACGGCTCGCTGATTCGCTTCGACGGTAACGCTGCGGTGTTGTTGACCAACAAGCTGGAGCCGATCGGCACGCGTATTTTCGGACCGGTGACTCGCGAGCTGCGCACGGCGCAGTTCATGAAGATCATCTCGCTCGCACCAGAAGTGCTTTGAGGAGCGTCGGATTTGCTGGCCAGCTAGCCAGCTAGCCGGACTGCCAGCAGCCCAAGGTTTTAGATATGAACAAGATTCGCAAAGGTGACGAAGTAGTCGTGATCGCCGGCCGTGATAAAGGCCGCCGCGGTACTGTCGTCAAGGTTCTCACCGGTCAATTGATCGTCGAGAACATCAACATGGTGAAGCGTCACACGAAGCCGAATCCGCAACTCAACGTGCCGGGCGGCATCGTGGAGAAGGAAGCAGCAATCGACGTGTCGAACGTGATGCTTTGGAATCCCGTGACGAAGAAGGGCGACCGCGTAGGTATCCGTACGCTCGGAGACGGCCGCAAGGTGCGCTTCTTCAAATCGAACAGCGAAGTCGTCGACGCCTGATTACGGGTTACGGCCAGAATGGCGCGCAGCGCCGGTTCTGAGCAAATCGAGAGAGACATATGGCAAGGCTCGCAAAAGTTTATCGCGAAGAGATCGTCCCGAAGCTCAAGCAGTCGCTGGGCGTCGAGAACGTCATGCAAGTACCGAAGATCACGAAGATCACGGTCAACATGGGCGTGGGCGAGGCGGTCGCAGACAAGAAGATCATGGACAACGCGGTGGGAGATCTGACGAAGATCACCGGTCAGAAGCCGCTCGTCACTCGCGCGCGTAAGTCGGTTGCAACCTTCAAGGTTCGCGATGGTCTTGCGATTGGCGCCAAGGTCACGCTGCGCGGCGCGCGCATGTATGAGTTCCTGGATCGTCTCGTGAACATTGCGATGCCGCGCATCCGCGACTTCCGCGGCATGAATCCGCGCTCGTTCGACGGCCAGGGCAATTACAACTTCGGCGTCAAAGAGCAAATCATTTTCCCGGAGATTGCGTACGACCAGATCGACGCGATCCGGGGTATGGACATCACGATTACGACGACTGCGCAAGACGACAAGACAGGTCGTGCGCTGCTCGAAGCATTCAATTTTCCGTTCCGCAAGTAACGCCACTTTAGGCAAGGCGACAGGGCGAGGCTATGGCGAAGACATCGATGGTCAACCGCGAAGTGAAGCGTGCAAAGCTGGTTAAACGCTATGCAGCGAAACGTGCGCGGCTGAAAGAAATCATTCGTAAGCCGACGAGCAGTCCAGCAGAGCGTGAAGCAGCGGTTGCGCAGCTCCAGGCACTGCCGCGCGACTCGAGCAAGAGCCGCTTGCGTAATCGTTGCCAAATCACCGGCCGTCCGCGCGGTTATTACCGCAAGTTCGGTCTAGGTCGTACGAAGCTGCGCGAAGCCACGATGCGCGGCGAGATTCCGGGCCTCGGAAAGGCCAGCTGGTAGCAGCTGGGACCACTGGAGCACCTTATGAGCATGACGGATCCAATTGCCGATTTCCTCACACGCATTCGCAATGGCCAGGCTTCGGGTAAGACCGAAGTTCATGTGCCGGCGTCGAAGGTGAAGCTTTCGATTGCGAAAGTTTTGAAGGACGAAGGCTATATCGAAGAATTCACTGCGACCGAGCATGAGGGCAAGCCCTCGATCGTCGTGCAGTTGAAGTATTACCAAGGCCGACCGGTCATCGACCGGCTGGAGCGAGTGAGCCGACCTGGCTTGCGCGTCTACAAGGGCAAAGACGAGCTGCCCTCGATTCTCGGCGGCCTGGGCGTTGCCATCGTGTCGACGTCGAAAGGCGTGATGACCGATCGCCAGGCGCGTGCCGCGGGCCATGGCGGCGAAGTGCTTTGCATCGTCTCCTAAGCCAGATTATTTGAGTGTCTGCGTCGCAGATTGCCAAACGGAATCAGTGAAATGTCTCGAGTAGCAAAACAGCCGGTCCCCGTGCCGCAAGGCGTGACTGCCACGATCACGCCGGACTTGGTCACGATCAAGGGCGGCAAGGGCACGATGAGCCTGCCGATCAACAGCAAGCACGTGAAAGTCGTCCAGCGCGACGGCGAACTCGTGGTGGAAAAGGCAAGCCAGGACCGTACGGCGAATATGATCGCGGGTTCGACGCGATCGCACCTTGCGAACATCGTGACCGGTGTCAGTAAGGGTTACGAGCGGAAGCTCGAACTCGTCGGCGTCGGTTATCGCGCCCAGGCGCAAGGCAAGAATCTCAACCTCACGTTGGGTTTCTCGCACCCGGTCGTCTACGCAGCGCCGGAAGGCATCACGATCGAAACGCCGTCACAGACGGAGATTCTCGTGAAGGGCACCGACGTGCAGCGCATCGGCCAGGTGTGCGCGGATATCCGCGCGTTCCGTCCGCCGGAGCCTTACAAGGGCAAGGGCGTGCGCTTCGCCGGCGAGAAGGTCGAATTGAAGGAAGCGAAGAAGAAGTGATGAAAACGGTGAGGCGTGGATGTTGGGCCGCATGTCAGCGGCGGCACATCCGGGCGGCTCACGAGTCACGATTCAGCACTCACTTTTGAACGAGTACGACAGATGAACAAGAACGCACAACGGCTCCGACGCGCAGCGCGATCGCGCGCGAAGATTCGTGAGTTGAAGGCATTGCGGTTGTCGGTGCATCGCACCTCGCAGCACATTTACGCACAGATCTTCGATGGTGATTCGAAGGTACTGGCGTCAGCGTCGACGCTGCAGAAGGATGTGCGCGAAGGGCTGACGGGTACGAGCAATGCCACGGCGGCTGCGGCCGTCGGCAAAGCGATCGCAGAGCGCGCGAAAGCGGCTGGCGTTACGAAGGTTGCGTTCGATCGCTCCGGCTTCAAGTATCACGGGCGCATCAAGGCGTTGGCAGAAGCCGCGCGCGAGAACGGGCTCGAGTTTTAAAGCGAGAAGCGACAGTGATAGCGGCCGTGCGAATAGACGTGATTCGCTGCCGCGCTTCTAACAGGAAACATTGCAATGGCCAGAGTTGAAAAGAACGCAGCAGGCGATGAGTACATCGAAAAGCTTGTTGCCGTGAATCGCGTAGCCAAAGTCGTGAAAGGCGGACGCCAGTTCGGCTTTACCGCGCTGACCGTCGTTGGCGATGGCCGCGGTAAGGTGGGCATCGGCTACGGCAAGGCGCGTGAAGTGCCGGTTGCGATCCAAAAGGCAATGCAGGCTGCGCGTAAGAATCTCGCGACGGTTGCGCTCAAGAACGACACGCTGCACTACGCAGTTCACGGCAAGCACGGCACCTCGAAGGTGTACATGCAGCCGGCAGCGGATGGTACGGGCTTGATCGCGGGCGGCAGCATGCGCGCAGTGTTCGAATGTGCCGGCGTGCGCAACGTCCTCGCAAAAAGCCATGGTTCGCGCAATCCGATCAACGTCGTGCGCGCGACGATGAATGCGCTGACGAGCCTGCAGTCTCCGGATGACATTGCGGCTAAGCGCGGTAAGCGCGTCGAAGAAGTGCTGGGCGCTTGAAGCGCACGAGCTCGAGGTTGAAGTCATGGCGAATGCAAACCAAAAGTCGATCAAGGTAACGCTCGTGAAAAGCGTGGTGGGGCAGTTGAAGACCCATCGTGCGACGGTGCGTGGGCTGGGCCTGCGCCGCATTCGCGATTCGAGAGTGTTGGCAGATACGCCGGAGATTCGCGGCATGGTCCGCGCGGCCGGTCATTTGTTGAAAGTGGAAGAAGCTTGAAGTCGAGATTCGACGCGAGCGTTTCGGGTAACTGAAGCGGCGACGAATCCCGATTCACGATAGGCGAGTAACAGACATGCGTTTGAACAACATCTCCCCCGGTCCCGGCAGCAAGAAGCCGCGTTTGCGCGTCGGCCGTGGTGCGTCGGCCGGTCAGGGTAAAACCTGTGGTCGAGGCGTGAAGGGTCAGCGCGCACGTAAGGGCGGCTACCACAAGGTGGGCTTCGAAGGCGGTCAGATGCCGATTCAGCGGCGTCTGCCGAAGGTGGGCTTTCGCTCCAAGCAGGCGCCCGGCGTGGCCGAAGTGCGATTGTCGGAACTGAAAAAAGTGACTGCCGATGTAGTGGATCTCGCGGCGCTGAAGGCTGCAAATCTCGTTCATGCGCAGGCGGAGCGCGCACGTATCGTCGCATCTGGTGGAGTCGACAAAGCGCTCACCATCAAAGGCGTGCACGTGACGAAGGGCGCGCGCGCTGCGATCGAAGGCGCGGGCGGGAAGATCGAAGCAGCGGCTGAGTAACGCCCTGCGACGCGCTCAATAGGGAATCCTACGACCTTGGCAACCAAGTCCTCAGCACCGCCGCTCTCTGCCTTTGGCGAGATAACGCGCTTCGCAGAGCTGCGGCAGCGTTTGTTTTTCTTGCTGGGTGCCTTGGTCGTTTATCGCATCGGCACGTTCATCCCAGCACCGGGTGTCGACCCTGTGGCGCTGGCGCGTTTCTTCGAAGCGCAGCAAGGCACGATTCTGGACATGTTCAACATGTTCTCGGGCGGTGCGCTCGAGCGCTTGTCCATCTTCGCGCTGAACGTCATGCCGTACATCTCGGCATCCATCATCGTGCAGATGATGGCGGTGGTCGTGCCGCAGCTGGCAGCCATCAAGAAAGAAGGTGAGGCGGGACGGCGCAAGC
>CAZIXV010000278.1:0-5111 GCA_964543105.1 uncultured Steroidobacteraceae bacterium | reverse complement strand
AATGCAGCCAGTCTGCCGCTCGGCGGTTGAACCAGATGATCTGATTTTCTGGTCCGAGCAAGAGCGCCCCTTCAGGCATGGCGCTCGTCAGCCGACGAAACTCGCGCATCAAGCCGCTGACCTGTCGCTTGTGATGCTGCTTGCGGCGATAGATGCGATCGACGGTCGCGATCAGTTCGCCCCAGGCGCCATCGATATCGGGCGGTTCCTCGAGCCTGCGGCGTCGCGCCCAACGCTCCACGCGAAAGAAGCTGCGCAACTGGATTGCAAGCGCGACGACGAGCACGAGCGCGAGCGACCAGGCGACGTGCCCAATGATGAGACCGATGAGCCAGGCGAAAAATAGGGCGATGCCTATCCGCAGAAGCGCCTTCCAGCCGGCGGGGGAAATGCCGCGTAGGAAGTTCAAGTCTTACTCCGTGCGTGTGGAAAAGCGGTAGCCCGCACCACGGACGGTTTGAATGAAACGGTCATAGTTGAAAGCTTCGAGTGCCTTGCGCAAGCGACGAATGTGTACGTCGACCGTGCGCTCCTCGACATACACGTTGCCACCCCAGACGCGGTCCAGCAACTGCGCGCGACTGTACACCCGTTCTGCGTGTGTCATGAAGAATGAAAGCAGCCGATACTCGGTTGGACCGAGCTGAATCGTGTGTTCGCCGGCGGTTACGCGATGACCTGCCGCATCGAGCACGAGCCCCTCGGCTTCGATGAGGTCATCGCCTTGCGCAGTTGTACTACGGCGCAACACGGCATTGATCCGCGCCAGCAATTCGCGCGAGGAGAACGGCTTGGTCACGTAGTCATCGGCCCCGCCATCGAGGCCCATGATCTTGTCCTGCTCATCGGCGCGGGCTGTCAGCATGATGACGGGAATTTCCTTCGTGTCATCGTCGCGCTTCAACGCGCGCATCAACTCGAGCCCGCTCATGTCCGGCAGCATCCAGTCGACGAGTACGAGATCGGGACGACGATCGGCGATGCTGGCGCGCGCCGAATGCACATCATGCGCCTCATGCACATCGTATCCGCCACGGCGCAATCCAAACGCAATCATCTCGCGAATGGGGCGTTCGTCTTCGACGATGAGGATTTGTCGATTGGTCATTCTGCTTTGCGTGATCAGGTGATCAGATGATCTAGTGCTCGAGGTCAGAAGGCGATCCAGGCCTCTTCTTGCCTGGATCACTTTATAGCTGGATCACTTGGATCACCTGGATTCGAGATTGCGGCACCATTACAACAACGCATTGTTACAGGTCGATGAATGCGGGCGCCTTCGCGGTTTTCCACGTCATGCAGGTTTCACAAAAGTGACTTGATCACGCAAATAGACCGGTTGCGCGTCGAACGCGGAGCCGCCGCGCCCTTCGCGCAATTCCGTTTCGGCCAGCAGCAGAATGTCGCGGGCGCGCGGTAGCGCAGCGATGGGCTGAATCGATGCAAAGCGTTGCGTAAGGTCTGGATAGGCCGCCCAGCCGCTGCCGATTCCCGCCTCGATCGAGTCGGGATCGACATCGACCGCCTGCGGCGGACTGACTTGCTCGCTCGATACTGACTGCAGTTTTCCATCCCGACGCTCGAACATCGCCCAATACACCTCGTTCATCCGCGCATCCATACACACGAGGATGCGCTTCGCCTCGGCGGGCGCTTGGAGCGCTACGGCCGCTAGGTTCGAAATCCCAGCGGTCGGTAGTCCGGCCCCGAATGCCAAACCCTGCACGACACCGATCGCGATCCGCACGCCCGTGAAGGCGCCCGGGCCGCGTCCGTAGCCGATGCCGTCGAGATCCTGCAATTTGGCGCCCGCAGCCTGCAGCACTTCATCGACCATCGACAGCACGAGATCGGCATGTCCGCGCTGCGTATCGATGCTGCGTTCAAACCATTGCGCGTCGATTCGCGCGGCAACGGAGCAACGTTCGGTGGCGGTGTCGATCGCAAGTAAATTCATGAGCTAATCCGTTGACAGTTGGCGGTGGCAGTCAGCGGGGCTGCACTCGCCCGAGCACTGCCCGTCTTGGCGCGGCTATCCATCGAGGCTCGACCAGTCGTCTTCCAGCGAGGGTTCACACACTACGATGCCGGCCCACGCAAGCCGTTCCTGCAGAAACTCACACACGTGCGGCAATTGATCGGTGCGCGGCATCGGCGGCAAGCTATCGAGAAAAATGCGACCGTAGCCGCGCGAGCGCACACGCTGATCGCACAGCATGATCACGCCAAAATCGTCCTGATCGCGAATCAAGCGGCCGACGCCCTGCTTCAACGCAATGACCGCTTGTGGCACCTGCTCTTCGAAAAACGCGTTGCCGCCGGCGCGTTCGATCGCGGCCAAACGCGCTTTCAACACCGGATCATCAGGCACGGCAAACGGTAGCTTGTCGATGATGACGACGGAGAGCGCTGCACCCTTCACATCGACGCCCTCCCAGAAGCTGCTCGTGCCGAGCAATACGGCATTGCCGAGTTCGCGAAAACGCGTCAGCAATGCATCGCGCGGCGCTTCGCCTTGAACGAGGATCGGATACGGCGGGCGTGGTCCCAGTCGCCGGTACAAATAGTCCGCCGCTTCGCGCAACGCGCGATGACTCGTGAACAACAAAAACGCGCGCCCGCCGCTCGCAGCCAACACCGGTAGCGCCGCGTCCACGACTTGGCGCGTGTAGCGCGGCGAGGCCGGCGCATCCAGGCCGCGCGGCAAATACAACAACGCTTGATGTTCGAAATCGAAGGGACTGCCGAAACGCTCGGTGCGCGCATCCGTGATGCCGACTCGGCGGATGAAATGCGAGAAATCATCTTCGACCGCCAGCGTCGCCGATGCGCACACCCACGCCCCTGCATGTGTACCGATTAGATTACTGAGCGGCGTAGCGACATCGATCGGCGCATAGTGCAGCGATAAATTCGTGTTCGATCGCTGCGCCCAACGCACCCCCTCCGCCTGCCCTGTTTCCTGCTCGAGCAAAGTGTCGAGGCGATCGGCGACCTCGACGGCACGGCTGCGAATGGCGACGAGTCCGGCATGTTCCGTGGACGCAAGCGCGCGCACGAGCTCACGCAACGAAGCTTGCAGCTGCTCGAGAGATTCAAACGCCGACGAGGGCCAGCGCTCGATCTCCATGCGCTCACTCGCACCGCCAAACGCATCTTGCAGTTCCACCACCTGACGCTCGATGGTTTGTGCGGCAGACGGATCGAAGCGCGGCGCCCCATTCAGGAGTTCGGCGGCCAGATCGCGCGTCAATGCTTGCAACTGACGTGTCGAGACGACGAATCCCAAAAACATTGCCGCGACGTCGGGGAGCTGATGCGCTTCATCGATGACGACGGCATCAGCGCTCGGCAGCAGATCGCCGAAGCCTTCCTCCTTCAGCACGAGATCCGCCATCAATAAGTGATGGTTCACGACGATGATGTCCGCCGCCTGCGCCTCGCGACGTGCCTGCACGACATGACACCGTTCGAACGCACTGCAATCCGGTCCCAGGCAGTTGTCCCGGTTCGATGTGACCCAAGGCCACACCGGAGATGATTCACTGAGCGAGATGAGTTCGGCGACATCGCCGATCCTCGTCACCTGCGACCATTCGCGCACTCGCGGTAACGCGAGCGCGACCTCGCGCGCAAGCCCGCGCATCGTCGCTTGCTGATTGGCAAGTTCGAGACGATGCAAACACAGATAGTTCGCTCGCCCCTTGAGTAAAGCTATACGCACCGGCCGCCCCAATGCCGCTGCAACCGTTGGCAGATCGCGCGCGAACAATTGATCCTGGAGAGTGCGCGTACCGGTCGAGATGACGACGCGTTTGCCGGATAACAGTGCAGGCACCAGGTAGGCAAAGGTTTTGCCAGTGCCGGTACCGGCTTCGACGACGAGGCGGCCACGGGTACGCAAGGCGTGATCGACCGCTGCTGCCATGCCGATCTGCTCATCGCGAATCACATAGCCGGGGATCGAACGTGCCAGCGGGCCGTCCGCTCCGAACAGCGCCCCCCAGTCGGAACGCATGCTCACTTGAACACCGCTTGAAAGCGCGCAAAGGCAACTGCCTCGGGCGCGAGCACGTGACGCAATTGCCAACGTATGTGCGTGTAGTCGGCGGGCGCCGCGATGCGCGTACCGCTCGGTCCTTCGATCTTCAATTCACGCGGCACATCGAAGTGGCGGCCGCCGTCGATCGAGAACGTAATATTGGCTGCAGGTCCCGCAGCAGAGTTCGGCACATAGACGGTATTCACTGGCACGCGCTGCACGACGATGACATTGCGAGCGGGTTGAGCAGAGGGATTGCGGATCTGCACGGTGTAATAGACAACTTCGCCTTGCGCGATTACTGCGGCCGGCACGAGTCGTTGGGTCTGCTTACCATCGGGTAATTCAAACTTTTCCATCACTTCCGCAACAAGCGTGGTTGCGACGGGAACCGTCTCCTGGGCGAGTGCGTACTGCGCTAGCGTTAGCGTCGTCGCGGCGGCGAGACATATCACTAGTAGCGTATGCCGCAACGCATGGGGAGTTTTGCATCGCAGCACCTGCGCACCACGAAGGATTGCTTCATGCATGAGATCGAGCCTCATCGAGCGATCTCATCGTGAGAACAAATGTCGGTGTAATCGAATGAGACTGTCATTGAAATGACAGAAAAGCGCTGACCGGTATAATCCAGAGCCTGAATTTCTTGCCGCCTCGATGTGTACGAGGTCGCTCTCGCAAAGTTGGAGGATTCCGTTGAAATGAGCACGTCGAACGCGTCGTTGAAAAGCTGGGTCGAGGATGTCGCGAAACTAACCAAGCCGGACTCGATTCATTGGTGCACCGGTACTGACGCCGAGAACTCGACGCTCATCGACGCAATGCTTGGCAGCGGCGATCTTATCAAGCTGAACCAAAACACCCATCCCAACTGTTATCTGCACCGCTCTAGCCCATCCGATGTCGCGCGCGTCGAGCATCTGACATTCGTCTGCTCGAAAAATCGCGACGATGCCGGCCCCAACAACAATTGGATGGACCCCACCGAAGCGCATCGCAAAATCGATAGCTTGTTCGAGGGCGCCATGCGCGGTCGCACGATGTATGTCGTGCCGTATTGCATGGGGCC
>CAZIXV010000277.1:0-5124 GCA_964543105.1 uncultured Steroidobacteraceae bacterium | reverse complement strand
CGTTTCGCGCACTGCCCAATGCAACTCTGCCCAGTTATTCCTCATGCGGAAATTCGTGCTCGTCGAGCATTCGCTGCAAAATTTGGGCGGCCATTATTACACGTATGCATTCAGCGTATTGCAGGCTGCAGAAGCCGCCGGCTATCGGCCTGTGCTCGTCACCAACCACTCGTTTCGCGATCGCAATGCCGTGCCAGATCACTGGGAAGTGCATGCGTCGTTTCCGGATAAGAGCCGCTGGACGTTATCGCCGGACGCTGCAAAGAGTGGTTTGTTCGGTCAGTGGCGTACTCGACTCGATGCCGCTTTGCGTTCGCGCAAGCGCATGCAGCTCGCACGCAACTTCGCAAACGCTGCAACCGCTCTCTTTGAGCGTCTACATTTAGAGACAGGCGATCAGGTCTTCGTCGCAACGGCATCCGACGCTGATCTGCTCGGCTTGGCGATGTTCCTGGAGAGCAATGCCGCAACCCAGCGCGCGAGCTGGCATGTGCAGTTTCATCATGCTCTGTTTCATGGGCGCGAGCCCGATCTGCCACAGCAATCCCAAGTTGCCGATCAAGCTCGGGCCGCCTTCAAGGACGCGCTCGGACGCATACCCCGCCATCACATTCGTCTTTACTGCACGACCCCACAACTCGTACGCCAATACGAATACCTCGGTGTGGCTTCATTCAGTTGCCTCCCCTATGCCATTCACGCGCTCTTCCGCGGTGACAAGCAGCGCGACGCGACGAAGCCGGTGCGCATCGCATGCCTCGGCCATACGCGAATGGAAAAAGGCTACGACCAGTTACCGCAGATCATTCGTGGACTCTGGCCGAGATACCTAAGCACGGGACGAGCGGAATTACTGCTGCAAACCGGGCGAAGTGGGTTACGGAAAAAGCTCGCGCAACTCATCCGGGAGTCAGGCGGCACCACGGACTCGGCCGGTCTCGTCTATGCGCCTTTTCCTCTCGATTTGCCCGCGTATTCGCAACTCGTGCGCAGCGCGGATATCAATCTGCTGCTGTATGACTCCACGCGCTATTACTCGCGTTGCAGCGGAGTCCTGTTGGAGTCTTTGATTGCCGGCGTACCCGTGATCGTTCCGGCCGGCGGCTGGCTCGCGCAACAGATCGATGAGCCCAATCAGCTATATCTCGAGTCGCTGGCGGCCTCGGTATCGCAGTCGAGCATCGAACTGAGCCGCGTGCCGTTTTCACGCACGAGCGCGCGGACACCCATCGAACTGCCACACGATGCCAAGCAAGTCCTGCTGCAATTCCGCTGGCACTCGCCCGAGACGCCAGGAACTTACGCGCGGATTTCACTTCGCGAACCAGCGAATGACGGCAGCACTCGCGAATTCGCAGTCGTTGTCGCTCCGCGCGGAGCCGGCATGACATACGCGTTGTTCGACGTCCTGCCAGGCAGGGAGCAAATCGAGCTTCATTGGCAGAATGCCTACGCAGATGAGCCAATCGAAGTCACCGACGCCCAAGCCATCCCGTTGAGCACACGTCATCCCCTCGGCAGCATCGGATTGACCGCGGCGGAACCGCAGCAATCGCAGCGGCTCGTCGAAGAGATTCTGGAGAACTTGGAACACTATCAGCACGCTGCACAAGCTGCGCGTGCGAGCTACGCGGCCCACTACAGCGCAGAAGCGGTGATCGCGATTTGTTCTGAACGTACGCCCCCACATTCCGCGAGCGCGCCAGCGTCCGCGATCAACTCAGGCGAGGAGTGACGATGGCCGTCGATGACAAGCTCGAATTCCCACTAGTGGATTCGAGTTACGACAACGAAGAAATCATCAGCTGCATCGCTACCTTGCTTAGCGGTCAGCTCACGATGAGCACGCAGGTGCGCGAGTTCGAACACCAGTTCGCGCAGTACTGTGGCGCGCCATATGCCGTCATGGTGAATTCCGGCTCCTCGGCAAATTTGCTCGCGGTCAGTGCGCTCGTGAATCCCTTGCGCAAGCAGCACCTGCGCCCTGGCGACAAAGTCGCTGTTCCGGCTGTGTGCTGGTCCACCTCGCTGTGGCCGATCATCCAAATGGGACTCATCCCCGTACTGGTGGATGTCGATCCAGAGACGCTGAATCTCTCGATACCCGCCTTCAAAGAAGCGCTGACACGGCACGACCTGCGCGCCGTGATGATGGTGCACATCCTCGGCAATTCGACGCGCATGCATGAGCTGATGAGCATCGTGCGTGAAGAAAATCTCATGCTGATCGAAGACACGTGCGAGTCGCTGGGATCGACCTTCGCCGGCGGCGCCCTAGGATCGATTGGCGAGTTCGGTACTTTCAGCTTTTACTTTTCACACCACATGACCACGATCGAAGGTGGCATGGTCCTCGCGCGCACCGAAGAGGACTACGACTTGCTCAAGTGTTTGCGCGCGCATGGCTGGAGTCGCGAACAAAGCAATCGAGCGGATCTCGAACGACAGCACCCACACATCGATCCGCGTTTTCTATTCATCAATTTGGGTTACAACGTAAGACCGATGGAGATCCAGGCGGCGTTCGGGTTGCACCAACTCAAGCGCCTCGATGACATGAATGCGCATCGGCGCGCGAACGTGAATCGCCTGAGAGCGGCGTTCCGCGCCCACCCGAGTTGGCAAGAGCAACTGACCTTTCCCACGGCGCCGCAGGATATCGATGCGTGCTGGTTCGGTTTTCCATTTCTGATCAATCCATCGATCAGTGTCGATCCCAGCCAATTAGCGCGCTCTCTGCTCGAGCGCGGTATTGATACGCGGCCGATCGTGTCGGGCAACATGGCGCTGCAGCCGGCGGTCAAACACTTCAACGTGGATTTGAGCCTCGGGCCTTTTGCAGGCGCACAGCGCGTTCACGATCGAGGCCTGTTCATTGGTTGCCATGCGAAGCCGATCGCTGATGCGACGCTAGACAAACTTGTCGATGTCGTCTTGGAATGTTTGCGGACTCAGTCTTCATGACGTCGTCGGTGTCCACGAAGTTTACGGATTTCTCATCCTTCCACGGCGCGTCGATCGGCATGACCGGCCATCGCGGCGTGTTAGGAAGACTTCTACACGAGCGCCTGCAGGCGAATGGCATCGTTGTTACGACCTTCGACGACGATGTGAATGACTCGGCGGCGTTGCAGCGCTGGTGGGACGCCAAGAATTTTCGATATTTTTTTCACCTGGCGGCCGTTGTCGCGACCGTGCGAGTGGACGCAGATCCGCTACGCGCCTACGAAACCAATGCGATCGGCGCGTTCAATGTCTGCAAGCAAGCAGTACTGAACAGCCCAGACTGTTGGCTGTTTCATGCATCTTCGAGCCACGTCTATAAGTCGACGCCCACTGCGACGCCGGTTACCGAAGATGCCGCGCTCGAGCCGCAAACGTTTTATGGCGTCACCAAGCTTGCCGCCGAACGGCTGATCGAACCGTTGCTTCAGCGGATGTCAGCGGATTACTGCATTGGTCGCATCTTCAGCTTCTCTCACGCTTCGCAACAAGCACCCTATCTCGTGCCAAGTTTGCGCCAGCGCATCGCCACCTTGAACGATGGCGATACGCTCTCCGTGATGAATCCATCGGCAGTGCGTGATATCCAGGATGCGGAGTCGATCATCGACTGCATCTTGCATCTGGCGGCACGGCGCGCGCGCGGTATCGTCAACATTGGCACCGGCGTCGGCACATCGGTGCACGACATTGCAGTTCAGCTCGCGCGGGAGTTGAACAAGCGCATCCGCATCGAAGGTGTCGATCGCGACACACCGGGTGCTTTGATTGCGGATACAACCCGGCTTCGACGTTTATTGACTGAGTGAATGAGAGTGACTAATCCAGCGTCCGTATCGATCGTCATCCCCACCTTCAACCGCGCGAAACTCGTCTCGCGAGCTATCGAAGCCGCACTAGCGCAGACGGTTCCGGTGGAAGTGGTGGTTTGCGACCACGGCAGCTCGGATGACACGCCGCGCGTCGCCGCTCAGTATGGCGAGCGCATCCGTTATATCCGCCGCGAAACGGATCAGGGCCCGATCGTGTGCTGGCGCGATGGCATCGAAAACGCGACGGGCGAGATCGTAAACATCACCTACGACGATGATTGGCTCGCGCCCACCTTCGTGGAGAGGACTCTGGCGCTACTCAAGGAGGATGTTGCGTGCGTATATACGCGGGCACGCACCTTCTCCGCGGATGGGCAGCCACAGCGCCTGCTATTGAAACATCCTGGCGGGACCCGCTCCGTGCGCGACGTCGTCCACTACCTGTTGCGCAACAAGCTCACGATCAGCCCTGGGTGCGCACTGTTTCGTCGCCGCGATCTGCTCAAGAATTTGCTATTGGAAATTCCAGGCGCGCAAGGCGTCTACGGCAAGAACACCGGTGTGGGCGAGGATTTGCTGCTCTTCTTGTTGGCCTCGCTCGATTACCCAAAGTACGCGCACATACCGGAGCCGCTGGCGAACTTTCTTGCGCATGAATCGAGCATCACCGTCAGCGCGCAACAAAGCGGCAAGATGCAGCAATTGGCCGATGCGTATGGCGTCGCCAAGCGGTACTACCTGCAACAGCCCGGCAGCGTCGGCGCGCCGAGTGGCATCGGCGCCTGGGTCGCCCGTCAACGTTGGAAGCTTGCCAGTCAGCTGAGCGCCTGACGCTTGGATCGGCCCTCGAGTGCCGCCCTACTCGTGATGCCGATAGGTCTGATAGCCCTCGCGCGCGACGAGCGCATCGCGCCGTGCCGTCTGCAGGTCAGCACTCACCATCTCATCGACGAGCTGATCAAAGCTGATTTCGGGACGCCACCCCAATTTCGTTCGAGCCTTAGTCGCATCGCCCAGCAATGAATCCACTTCGGTGGGCCGGAAATATCGCGGATCGACGCGAACGATCGTGCGGCCGCTGCGCGTATCGACGCCTTGCTCATCGACGCCTGCGCCACGCCACTCGATCTGCATATCCATGCGCGCTGCCGCCCGCTCGACGAAGGTTCGTACCGCGTATTGCTCACCCGTTGCGATGACGTAATCCTCCGCTTCAGGTTGCTGCAGCATCAACCACTGAGCCCGCACATAGTCACGGGCATGCCCCCAATCGCGCATGGCGTCGAGATTGCCCAAAACCAGATGATCG
>CAZIXV010000276.1:0-5177 GCA_964543105.1 uncultured Steroidobacteraceae bacterium | reverse complement strand
ACCGTTCGGGCCAAGCAGGCCGAAGATTTCTCCCGCCGGCACGTCGAAACTGATGTCTTGCAACGCGGGGACGGCTGCATCGGCATAGGTATAGCCGAGCGCACGCACGCTGATTGCGGAAGTCTGCGCGCGAGGCGCGGGAGCGGAGGCGCCGGATTTCATCGCGCCATGATACTCAAGGCAATCGCACTGAACTGCGCGTCGCTACAGGTATCGCCGCGCGCGCCTGCCACGGTTTGAGCATCAACGGAGTGGCAACCGTCGTGACGAGTCCGACGAGCAGCAGCGCCGAGAAGACATCGTGATCCACGAGCCCCGCTTTCAGCGCAATGCTGGCGACGACCAGTTCCATCACACCGCGCGCATTCATGATCACGCCGACGCCCCAGGCATCGTGCGCACTCATCTGCCGCATGCGCCCGACGATGAATCCGCTGACGAGCTTCAACACGATCGCCCCGAGAATGAGCGTGATGACGAAGCCGGGCCGACTCAATGCTTCGAAATGAAATTGCATCCCTTGATAGGCGAGAAACAGCGGACCGAACAAGCTCGCGGTCATGACTTCGCAAGTCTTCTCCAAGCGCTCGAATGGCTCATCACCGACCAATTCTGCGGTCAGCATCATCGCCGCGAAAAACGCGCCGATCGCGAAATGAAAGCCAAGTTGTTCGCTGACCGCGCCGAGACCCAGGACGAACAACAATGCAAAAGCGAGCGTCGCCGCACGCGCAGCCACTGCGCCATCGGCGCTGCGGCCGTTGCGAAACCGCACCAAACGCAGACAGAGGAAATGCGCGAGTGCAACCGCGGCGACGAGCCCAAACAGCTTGCCGAGCGCCAACAACCCCGCGTGCGCCCACGTTTGTTCGCTGTTGCTTCCGGCCAGGCCGATCAGTGCCCCCAGAGCGATGAAGACGATCGTATCGGCGAGCAGCGCACCGGCGACGGCAACGCGCGCGATCTCCGTTCCCAACATCCCGAAGTCGCGCAGGATCTGCAGCGCAATCGGCAAGGCCGTCACCGCGATACACAACGCCACGACCATTGCCGGAACGGCGGGTAACGCAAAGGCATGCGCGATGGCAGCGCCGCCGAACAAAGGCACGATGAAACCAATGCACAGAGAGCTCATGCCGCCGCCGCGGAAGGCATCGAGCACGTGCTGGAAACGCATCTCGAGACCCGCCGTCAGCACGACGATCAAGACGGCGACATCACTCGCCGCATTCAACGCGGCATTCGGCGTAAGTACGCCCAGCACCGACGGACCGATGAGCGCGCCCGCGATCATGTGCCCGGCGAGCGCGGGCAACCCGAAACGCGCGAACAGCGCACCGCAGAGGTGAGCGGCGCAGAGCAGCAGGAAAAGACTGGTGATCAGAGCCATCCGGCGATTCGGCGTTGACGGTTGAAGCCTGGCAACCGGACAAGGAATTCGCCGGGTCCGCTGCGCGCGGGGATTCTAGTCTGTAACAGCGAAACAGTTGAACCGCGAGGCGCTAGTGTGGCCACTGCGAAGACTGCGCGAACGCGCGCCATGAAAGCGGTGGAAGGCACGCTGCCCTCCACCGCCGCTGCGGGCTTATGGATAGCCGCTTTCGCCCGAGTCGTTGACGACCTCGAGCACTCGATATGTCGAGGTGTACGCGCTGCTATTCGAATAGATGATGCGCCCCACACCCTTGTACAACGCCACGATGCGATGCGTGTCGGCGCCGCGGAAGTTGAACGGACGGAACTGCTTGCCCGTGATGTGTGAGGTTACTGCGGTGGGATGACCGATCAGCGATTCCACTTCTTCCTTGCTCATGCCTTCCTTCACGACCGCAAACCCTTGGCCCGCGGCGGCTGGAGCAGCGCCGGCGGCAGCCGGCGCGGCGGGAGCCGCAGCCACAGCCGCCCCATCAGCGCCATCTTTGTACTTGGCGAGATCGAAGCTACCGGCCACATACGGCTCGGCGCCCGACTTCGGCAACTCCCCGGCGGCGCGATCGCAGTAACGCTTGATCTTGCGGCCGGGCGCATTCGCAGCGACTTCTGCGAGCACGGGCTGATAGCGGGCATTGCCGGAATTGCCGAGTGCGCGGCACAGCCATGCCATGGCGTCAGCGTAGGTCTCGCTACTGGCGTTCTTGCGGAAATTGGTCAGCAGCGTTTCTGCAGCCGCATCGAGCACTTCCTGGTCGGTGTTGCCCGTGTTGTAAATGCTCTCGGCTGCACTGCGGATCGAAGTAGGGCCGCCATTGGCGAACATCTTCACGTAGCGCGTGCCGGCTTCATCGAGCGCCCACGCGCTCGTCGCGACGAAGCAGGCCAGCCCGCCCAGTAACAGGGATTTCTTGAACACGGTCGCTCTCCCGGGATTCTTGTGAGATTGGATTTGCGTTGTCTGAGTCTTCGAGCAACCAAGGCTTCGAAACACCTGAGCGGTGCCGCCTGCGCTCGATGGACGACGGGGCGGGAATGTGCGCGTTGTGGGTAGGCAGGTCAATGAGCCGGATGGGCCATTGGTTCGCAGTTTGGACAAGTGACCGGCGCGATCCCGAACTCACTGACCTCTCACCGCAAGCCGGCCTCCTTTGGTCCGAGGCTTCTGGCTGTAGCTTCTGGCTGTAGCCTGTAGCCTGTAGCCTGTTTGCCCTCGGGCCGTACCCCGTGCCCGTGAGCCGTGTGCCCATAGCTGGCCGCGAAACGCGGCTCCCTACCGAACGAATCCCGGATAATCAGCAGCTTGGATCAACCCCCTCGCGCGACTTGCCCACATTCTTACGGCTTTGTTAATCGCCGCCAGCGGGTGACGACTGCCGCGGCGAGCCGTCGAGCTAAGTGCTTGTATTGCTTTGCAAAAAGATGCGCAACAACCTGTTGGAGCGCGGCGAAAGTTGCGCCAAAAACCGTAACTTGAGCGCGTTGGCCCCAAGTAATGCACAGAGTTGTCCACAGGCTGGGCAGCTCCCTGAGCGCGGCGCGCGAGCATGATTCTGGCGGTCGCCCTCGATACGCCGCTGCGGCGCGTCTTTCACTACCGCGGCACCGCGGACGTCGCGATTGGCACTCGCGTCTGGGTGCCGTTCGGCCGGCGACGCCTCGTCGGCGTCGTCGTCGAACACTGCCAGTCCACCGACATCCCCGCCGAAAAGCTGCGCTCGATTCATGCGCCCATCGAACCCACCCCGACCTTCGATGCCGGCGCGCTGGCCCTACTGACGTGGGCTGCCGAGTACTACCGGCATCCCCTGGGCGAGGTGATTGCCGCAGCGCTGCCAATCCCATTGCGGCAGGGCGCGCCGCTACTCGAAGTCGAGCGCGTCTGGCGGCTGACCGAGGCGGGCCGCGACACCTCCGCCGGCGTCTTGCTGCGGCGCTCGCCGAAGATGCGCGCGGTACACGAGGTGCTGCTGCGACTCGGTGAAGCGACGCGCTCGGCGATCGAATCCGAGGCGGGCGCAGATAGCAGTGTCTTGCGCCGCTTGGCAGCGCGCGGGCTCATCGAAGAATTCGAACGCGCGCCGGACGCAGCTGAGCCCACGCCGCACGCCACAGCGCCGGGTCCGGTGTTGAGCAAAGCCCAAGACCTTGCGGTTGCGCGCATCACCGCTTCACTCGGCAGCTTTACGACCTGGCTGCTCGATGGCGTCACCGGTAGCGGCAAAACCGAAGTGTATTTGCGCGCGATCGACGCCGTTTTGATGCGCGGCGAGCAGGTGCTGGTGCTCGTGCCGGAGATCGCGCTCACACCGCAATTGGTGGCGCGCTTTCGCGCTCGCTTCAACACGGCGTTGGCCATTTTGCATTCGGGCCTGAGCGACGGTGAGCGCTTGAGCGCGTGGCGGGCGGCACGCAGCGGCGCTGCGCGCATCGTGATCGGCACGCGCTCGGCCGTATTCGTGCCCGTGCCAACGCTCGGACTGATCGTCGTCGATGAAGAACACGATCCTTCTTTCAAGCAGCAGGAAGGCTTTCGATATTCGGCGCGCGATCTGGCGATCGTGCGAGCGCAGCGAGTGCGCGTGCCGATCGTGCTCGGTTCGGCGACGCCCTCGCTGGAAAGCCTGGCGCGTGCGCGCCGCCAGCAGGACACGCACTTGCGGCTGACCGAACGCGCCGGCGGAGCGAGTGCGCCGCGCTGGTCGCTCGTTGATTTGCGGCAGCACGGCGCGGCGCAAGGCATCGCGACACCCGTGCTCGGCGCCATCGAGCGCCACTTACGCGAAGATCATCAGGTGCTGCTGTTTCTCAATCGCCGCGGTTATGCGCCTGTGCTGTTTTGCCCGCGCTGCGGCTGGTCGGCGCATTGCGCGCGCTGCGATGCGCATCTCACCGTCTACCGCGGCTCGCTCGATTTGCTGTGTCACCACTGCGGCGCGGAGCAGCGCGGACTCACCCAATGCCCAAGCTGCGAGGCCACGGTGAAGCCGGTCGGGCAAGGCACGGAACGTATCGAGGAAACCCTCGCGCAAGTCTTTCCACAGGCGCCGCTCGCGCGCATCGATCGCGACAGCATGCGTCGCAAGGGCGAACTCGAAGCGACACTTGCCGCCGTCGATCGCAATGACATTCGCATCCTCGTTGGCACGCAGATGCTGACCAAAGGCCATCATTTTCCGCATGTCACGCTGGTCGTCGTGTTGAATGCAGATCAAGGTCTATTCAGCACCGACTTTCGCGCCAGCGAGCGATTGGCGCAGACCATCGTTCAAGTCGCGGGCCGCGCCGGCCGCGCGCAACATCCCGGCGAGGTGATGATTCAAACGGAATATCCCGAGCATCCGCTGCTGCAATCCTTGTTGAAAGGCGGCTACGACGGCTTCGCAGCCGGCGCCCTCGCGGAGCGCGAACAAAGCCACTGGCCGCCCTTCGCGCGCATTGCATTGCTGCGCGCTGAAGCCGCCGACACCGCCGCGCCACTGCGATTTCTCGCCGCCGCCGCAGACATCGCCGCCGCCCAAACGATCCGCGGCGTGCGCATCATGGGTCCTGCGCCTGCACCGATGGAACGGCGCGCAGGTCGCTATCGCGCCCACCTCCTGCTCCACGCCGCGAGCCACCAACCGCTACAGACCCTGCTCGCAACCTGGATCCCGGCACTGGAAGCGCTCAAAGAAGGCAATCGAGTGCGATGGTCGATCGATGTGGATCCGTGGGTGGTGGGGGGGGGGGGGGCGGGGGGCTGG
>CAZIXV010000275.1:0-5186 GCA_964543105.1 uncultured Steroidobacteraceae bacterium | reverse complement strand
ATGGGAAAGAAACGTGATCAAGTGATCAAGTGATCCAGGTGATCGCGGTAAGAGATCGGCGCTTCTGGCCTCGATCACTAGATCACTCGGATCACCAGATCACCTTCTTTCTAGCCCCACGAGCACCATCACCGTCTCAACCTTCCCTTTACGAATCTGTTCAGCGCGGGCGGCGATGAATTCCAGCTCAGGTACATGCCAGACCTTTGAGACTCGGCTCGAGCCGGGGCGGGTGCTTTCGTAGATGACGGTCTCGAGTTGACCGAGCGCGGTGTCGAGTGTTTCGTTTGCGCCGCGCGTATAGCTGTATTCGCGGATCTTGTCGCCGTTGACCATGGCGACTTTGCGGACTTCGCGACCTTGAGCGAGGGCGGCGCTGACGGCCACTTGGATGGAGAGGCGATCTTGCAAGCCCGGTTGCGTGGGTAACTCGACACGTTCGCCTTCGTATTCGCCGCTGACCTTGCCCGCCGCCCAATCGAATTTCAGGTGTCCATCGCCGCCGGTGCCGCTCTTGCCATCTTCTAGATACCACTCGATGGGCAGCAAGCCGTCCGGCGTCAACTCAAAGGTCGTGCGCTCGACCGCGTTGCGTCCGACGACGAGACGGGCGAGAAAGCTGGGATCTGCGTGCGTTTCGAAGGTGTAGCGATTGGAGTTGCCCTCGCGCTTCAACTCCATGCGCAAAGCGCCGGCGCTCAGGCCGCGATAGGTCACCTCATAGGTGGCGACATAGGGCTCCAATGCCGCCGCTGGGTTGGCACGCGCCATGTCGATGGGAAGCACGCTTGCGATGACAAGCAGCGCCCATACGCCAGACAGCGTCCGCATCCATTTCCTCATGCGACTCCTCTTGCATCGATCGTGATGGGTCGATCGAGCCGTTTGCCGTCGAAGGTCACCACATCGTCGCTGAGCGCGAGGCGGCCGGTTGCAAACCACTCGATGGCTTGCGGGTAGATCCTGTGTTCCTGGCGCTGAACTCGCGCTGAAAGCGTCGCTTCAGTGTCATCGGCTCGTACATCGATGCACGCTTGAATAATGACTGGACCTCCATCGAGTTCCTCGGTCACGAAGTGCACGCTGACGCCATGACACTCATCGCGCGCTTCGATTGCGCGTCGGTGCGTGTGTAGACCGCGGTATTTCGGCAGGAGCGAGGGATGGATGTTCATGATGCGCCCAGCGAAGGGCGTGATGAACTCTGGCGTCAGGATGCGCATGAAACCGGCAAGCACGACGAGCTTGGGTTCGTAGCGGGCGACCAATGCCGCGAGCGCGCGATCGAAGCTCGCACGATCGGGAAAATCGCGCGGTGCAAGTGCTTCGGTGGCAATGCCCATGCGGCGCGCCGTTTCGAGCCCTGCCGCATCGGGCCGATCGCTCACGACGACGCGGACGTCTACCGGGAGCGATCCCGACGCCGCACGCTCGGCAATCGCATGCATGTTGCTGCCGCGGCCGGAAATCAGAATCGCAATCGGCAGCGACTGCGCCGGATTCGTGTCACTCATCCGTGAATCACGACCCCTGAATCGCCGCGTAATACCTCACCGATGACGACCGGCTGTTCGCCGTGTTCGCGCAGCGTATGCAGCGCTTTATCGACATGTTCGGCGGCCACGGTGACCGTCATGCCGATACCGCAGTTGAAGGTGCGATACATCTCCGCATTGGAAATATTGCCGGTCTTGCGCAGCCAGTCGAATACTTCAGGACGTTCCCAGGTTTTTGCGCTCAACAACACGCCGAGTCCGTCGGGCACGACGCGCGGAATGTTTTCCGTCAAACCACCGCCGGTGATGTGCGCCATGCCATGGATCGGTACTTTCTTGGTAAGCGCGAGCAGCGGCTTCACGTAAATGCGTGTGGGTTGCAGCAACGCATCGTAGAGCGTGCCTTGTCCCAACTTTGTCGTCGCGGTCGCTTTGCCGGTTTGCAGTAACTTGCGGATCAGCGAATAGCCATTCGAATGTGGGCCGGAAGAGGGCAGGCCGATGATGGCGTCACCCGAGCGTGTCTTGCTGCCGTCGATGATGGCGTCCTTCTCGACGATGCCCACGCAGAATCCAGCGAGATCGTAATCGCCTTCGGCATACATGCCGGGCATTTCAGCGGTTTCACCGCCGATCAATGCGGCACCTGCCTGCACGCAGCCCTCGACGATACCTTTAATGACGGACTCGGCCACCTCGACGCTCAGCTTCGCCGTGGCGTAGTAATCGAGGAAGAACAGCGGCTCGGCGCCTTGGACGACGACGTCGTTCGCGCACATTGCCACCAGGTCGATGCCGATCGTGTCGTGCCTGCCGGTGTCGATCGCCAGTCGCAGTTTGGTGCCTACGCCATCGGTGCCGGCGACCAGTACGGGCTTGCGATAGCGTTCGATGGGAATTTCGAACAGCGCGCCGAAGCCGCCGAGTCCGGCGAGAACCTCGGGGCGCATCGAGCGTTTGACTGCAGGTTTGATGCGCTCGACGAGCTCATCGCCTGCTTCGATATCGACGCCGGCGTCTTTGTAGGTGATCGACTCGTTGGGCGGCATTGCAGGCCTCTTCTCAAGTGGAGACGCGATTTGCGGGAAACGGTGCGAGGGAGTGTGCCACGAACGCAGGGAGGTTCGGCATCGGCGCTGAGCACGTGTGGTATTTTACACGGCCTTGAACCCGCGGCGCTGTCCGGCGCACGTATGCATAAGCCACCATCGGATGACTGAGGGACGTAATGCTCCTTGATCGACGCGCCATGCGACGGATCTTCATGAGCCTCATCGCAAGCGGGCTTGCCATCATGTCCTGCGTCGCGCACGCCGTTGCGGTCGACGATCTCTACGAGGTGACCTTACCGATTCGCGACAGCCGTGAAGCAGCGTTTTCCGAAGCGATGCGAATCGTTGCCGTGCGCGTCAGTGGCCGTCGCGATGCCGCTGGACAACTCGGTTCCGCTGCGGCCAATGCACGACAGTACGTGCAGCGCTTTTCTTTTACTGCCGACAATCAGCTGCAGGTCGCATTTCATGCCGCCACGGTCGATCGCCTCCTGAGCGATGCGGGCTTGCCGATTTGGGGCCGCGAGCGTCCTCTGACACTCGTCTTGCTCAATACGCCTTCCGGTGCCTCAGGCTCGATGTGGCTCGATGCGAGTTATCCCGCACCGGAGCGCGATCTGCTGCTGCAAGCCGCCAAAGAACGCGGCGTCCCTTTGACGTGGCCGACGCTCGATGCGCAAGACCGCAGCCGGTTGAGTGCCGGATCGAACGACCCGGCGGAATTGCTGAACATCGCTGCGCGGCATGGCGCGAATGCCGTGCTCATCGGGCAGGGTTCGCGTGACGGCGCGGGCAATTTAACGGTGCGCTGGTCGCTGGCATCCGAGGAGGGTGCAGCGCAAGCGAGCGGATCCGTGGAAGACGGTGCGCACTTGATTGCCGATACATTGGGCCGCGTGTACGCCGCATCGGCGGGTGCGCTGGATACGATCCTCGCCCATGTATCTGGCATTCGTGATCTGCATGACTACGCTGCGACCATGAATTACCTTGAAGGCATGACCCTCGTGCGCAGCGTTGCGGTCGAACAAGTCGTCGGCGATACGATGCAATTCCGAATGTCGGTGCGTGGCGATGCGACCACGCTGCGACGTGCGCTTGCGCTGGATAACAAGCTAGTGCCGGTCGCAGACGATAGTACCGACCCGAGCCGCCTGCGCCTGCGCTTGCAAAACTGACGCGTCTGCTACGCGCCGCAATGTCTCGACTGCGACACATTCCCAACGCGTTGTGCATCATGCGCATGCTGCTGGTCGTGCCAGTGGCATGGCTGCTGTTGCGTGAAGACTTCCGCAATACGCTGTGGCTGTTTGCATTTGCGGCGGCGACCGATGGACTGGATGGTTTTCTTGCCAAACGCTTCGGCTGGATGTCCGAACTCGGCAAAATTCTCGATCCCCTGGCGGACAAGATTCTGCTGGTGGGGACTTACATCACGCTGGCGGTAGTTGGTTTCGTCCCGCTGTGGCTCGCCGCCACTGTCGTCGGGCGCGACATCGTTATTACGGCAGGAGCGATTCTCTACAACTGGCTGTACGGCGATCCGCAGGGACGACCCACAGTCATCAGCAAACTCAACACGCTGTGTCAGATCGTTTTTGCGTTGTTGATCGTCGGTGCGTATGCGATCGAGCGCGTGCCAGCGATGGCGATCACGATCCTCGGCGCGCTCGTCTTCGTCACCACCTGGGTCAGCGGTCTGGACTACGTCATCCGCTATGCGAAGAAGGCGTCGGCAGCCAGTCGTGAGCGGCGCGCGGCACGTACGTGAGTAACCAACTGCTGCTTGGCGTGCGGCTGCGCGATAGCTCGGTGTTCGCGAGCTACTTCGCGGGCCCGAATCGCGGCGCTGTCGCCGCGCTACGAGCATTGGCGCCTGGCACATTGCCGCCGTGCGTGTACTTGCACGGCGCATCGGCGACCGGCAAATCGCATTTGCTGCAGGCGGTGTGCGCCGATGCCGCTCAGCGCGGCTTCACTGCCGCGTATCTGCCCTTGATCGAACTCAGCCGTATCGGTCCAGATGCTCTCGCCGGATGGGGCGAACTCGATATCGTATGTGTCGATGATGTGGAGCGTATTGCCAGCGATCGAGCCTGGAACCGCGCGTTGTTCGCGCTACATCAGCAACTCGAAGAGCGCAGCAGCAAACTCTTGGTCGCGAGCGCCTTCGCACCCGCGGCGCTCGGCATGACGCTGCCCGATCTCGGCTCGCGCCTCGCAGGCGGGACGACACTCACGCTGCAGCCGCTAAGCGAGTCCGATCAAGTCAGTGCGCTGCAACTCCATGCGCAATTGCGCGGCTTCGAGTTACCCAATGAAACAGCGACCTTCATGCTGCGACGCCTGCCGCGCGATATGACGACGCTATGTCGCGTCCTCGATGAACTCGATGAAGCCTCGCTCATCGCACAGCGCAAGCTGACGGTGAGGTTTGTGGGGGAGGTGATGATGAGGAGGGGGCCTGACGGTTGACCGTTGACCGTTCAGGGGGCTGCTCGGTGCGTGGCGTCGTCGGCGTGTGAACGCGATGAACCGTGTAAGCGTGTAAACGTGTAGATGCGTCGCGGTGGATGACTCCCTTTTACACGTTTACACGTCTACACGTTTACACGACCAACACCCGTCCCGCGCGCGA
>CAZIXV010000274.1:0-5204 GCA_964543105.1 uncultured Steroidobacteraceae bacterium | reverse complement strand
AGCTGCGCATTCGTATCCATCCAGCTTTCCGACTTCAATCCAGTCAGCCGCTGGATGCGCTCTGCGATGCGATCGGCGGTGAAGATCTCTTCCACCTTGAGATCGATCACTGTGACGCCGCCCGGCAAGCCGAGCAGCGATTGCCCCTGCTTCAAATCCACGAAGGCATAGCGCTCGTCGAGTTCACGCACGCCAAGTTCGAAGATGCCGGCGATGTTGACGACGACTTCGCCGCCTTGACCGGCATCAAGCCGCACTTTATCGCCGACGCGCGCACCCAAGTCTTCTGCGAGCGCACTGCCAATGACAGCATCGCCCGCCCCGACGCGAAACACCCCTGCCACCATGTCTTCATCGACGGGCACGATGCGCAAGTAGCGCTCGACGTCGATGCCGATCAACGCCACCGATTCGCGCGCTTCGGCGCGGCGCGCAAAGGCAGGCCCCGAGACGACGGGCGATACGGCGATCACTCCCGGCAGCCGATCCAGGGTCGCCTGGACTTGCAACCAGTTGTTGATCGAGCGCAACCGCTGCGCGCGGGGATCTTCGAGCACCAAGTGCGCACCCCCGGCGGGCGCAGGCGCGATGCGATTGATTTCATCCGGAGATTCCACGCGCACATGCGATTGCGTGCCGAGCGTGCGCTGAATCGTGTTTTCCTGCAGACCGTTGATGAGCGCGGTGATGAACACGATCACGGCGACGCCCACGGCAATGCCCACGATGATGAGCACGCTTTGGATGCGGCCTTCACGCAGCAACCGCCACGCAATCAACCATTCGATCCAAAGCGTCACCCGGCGTTACTCACGCAACTCGGCTGCGTCATCACGCTCATCGCGTTCGGGCGCCGCAGGCAGCGCCTCCTCGATGACGCGCACGCGTGTGCCGTCTTCCATCTCCTTGCCGTCGTGTCTGAGCACGAGATCACCGGCACTCAAGCCTTCGACCACTTCCGTCAGCGTCAGGCCGCGCAACCCCAATCGCACCGGCACGCGCTGTGTGCGCCCGTCGCGGACGGCGATGACGTACGCGCTCGCGCCACTCGCATCCACCAAGGCATCGTTCGGCACGACGAGCGCCTGCTCACGCCGACCCGTCTCGACGCTCGCCGACACCGTCATGTCCTGGCGCAGGAATTCCGGCACGGGATCGACACGCAAGCGCACATCGACGGTGCCGCGCTCAGGATCTACACGTGGCGCAATCAGCACGATTTCGGCGAAGAAGGTTTCATCGGGAAAGGCATCGGCGATACACACGGCACGCTGGCCCTTGCGCAGCAGGGACAAATTCTTCTCATCGAAGGGCACGAGGATTTCGGTATCGCCCGCTCGTGCGATATCGAACAACACGCGGCTGGGCTGCACGAGATCTCCGGGTTCCGCATTGCGCGTGAGGACGACGCCGGCGACTTCCGAACGCACGATGGTTTTCTCGAGCGCGGCGCGGGCGGCAGCCAGTTGCTCTTGCAGGACCACCTCATCCGGCCCGCCAGATGCGGCGGCTGCGGCAGTGAGGCGCGCGGTTTGCTCGGCGGCGCGCGCGATGACCTCCGCCTCCTCCGCTTGCTCGAGCGATTCGCGCGCAATCAGATTGCGTTCGAACAAATCGCGACGGCGCGCGGCTTCGCGCTGCGTTTGCGCCAGTTGGGCTTCGGCCTCGCGCTGTGCGACGAGCGCCTGCGGTCGGCGCGATCGTTCGAGTTGCGCCAGCTGCGCTTCGGCGGCGCGAACTTGAGCGGCCAAATCATCGGCGCGCAACACGACCAACACATCGCCCGGTGCGACCACATCGCCTTCTTCGACGCGCCGCTCCACCACCACGCCTGTGATCTCCGCGCCGACCTGCACTCGCGACACACTCAACACGCGGCCGGTGGCGACAACGCTTTGGGTCAGCGGTTGCACTGTGAGCCGATAGCCGGGCAGCTTCTCACCCCGAAACGCCTGCAGCGCCAGGATCGCCACGACCACAGCGGCCAAGGCGATGACGATCCAGCGCCGTCTCGAGAGTTTGATCACGCGGGCACCTGCGATGAATGAAGCGACCTGGGATGTTAGCAATCCGGCGCGCATCGCCGGCAGCATCAGGTCAGAGGCCTCAACGCTCGAAACGCAAGAGCGGGTGCAGCGCTATTGCGGCGCGGGCACACGGTAGATGAATGCGCAGCGGCTGACGTCCAAGGCGGAAGGTTCTTCCTCGTTGAGAAAACCTTGCACCAGAAAGATGGTCTGCGCCTCCTTCGCAGCGGTGCTGAGCATCGCGGCATCCATCGCTTCGATGAACATCAGCGGCCGTAGCAGATAGTTCACGCCTCGCTCATCGTGCAGTTCGAAGCCATAGCCAGTTTCGACTGCATCGACGATGCGCCCGCGAAGCTCCACACGTTGGGCGTCGTGCGTGCGCGGCGCGGCGATTTCGTCCTCCGCGGGCGGCAGGATTGCGATCAGTTGCGGCCCGCGCGGCAATTCGATGTTTTGAATCGCTGTGGCGCCCGGTTGCAAGGCGTCGAGTTGCGCCAGGCGTGCGAGGTAGACCCGCTGTAGACACTCGGTGTCGGCACACTGATCGCGCACTGTTCTCAGCCACTCGCGCTGTTGCGTGCGCAAGCACTCTCCGCCTCGCTCGAGCGTAGTGCGTGCCGCTCGGTAATACCGGTCGAGGTGCTCATCCAGCGTCCCGATCTGCCCGTTCTCGCAAATGAGCTTCTCCACGGGCCGTGTCGCCTTTTCACAGTCGAAGCTGGCGGCATGCAACTGCGCCATCCAAAGGGCTGCGAGTGCGGCAAGCGGTAGAACCAGAGCACGTTGAGATAGGCGCATGGCAATACTCACGCAAGAGCCGTCCAAATATCCGAGCCGGGGCCGGCTTTGCAAGATTGCGCTGGTAGCAAGCGCACTACGTCGCGCCGGAACTCCAGCGCGTCCAACGCACTGTGTCGATATGCCTGACGCACTGACATTCGACACCCCGCTTTGGGAAATCGTGCTGCGCGGTACGGTGGTCTATCTGACTCTGACCGCGATCGTTCGCCTGATTCCGAAACGACAGATTGGCAATCTGGCGCCGAACGATCTCATCGCGCTCGTCACCGTTGGCGCGCTCGTTGCCGACGCGATCCTCGGCGACTCGCAGAAGCCGATCGAAATCATGACGATGGTTGCGGTGGTGTTGCTGTGGGACTACTTGATCAACCTGCTGGAATTCCGCTTTCCGCGCGTCAGCCGAGTGACTCAAGACTCGCCGACGCTCTTGATTCACAACGGACGCGTGGTCGAACAAAACTTGAACAAGGAGCAACTGACCTTTGAAGAACTGAAAGCCAATTTGCGCAAACACGGCATCGAAGATATCGACCGGGTCAAACACGCCATCTTGGAGACGGACGGGCACATCAGCGTCATCGAAAAGGATGGCTAGCCGCGGATGCGGGCCGCTACCCGCGCGACGGAACTGTCAGCAGAGTGTGACGTTACTCGAAGGCCTGCTCGACGCTGCGCCGCAATCCACGACGCCGGACGAATATGCCCACGGACCTCTTCCAAGCGATACCGTATTGCGGGACTGCACCCGTACCGTCCGAGCTGTGGAGCCGCTGGAATTTCGATCCATGGGTAATTGCGGCGCTCGTAGCGCTGACGATGCTCGGCGTTGCGCGCGGTCAGCGCGATAGTCGCGCTCGGATGGCGCTCGGTGCAGCGATCGCATTGCTTGCCGTCGTCTTCATTTCGCCGCTATGCGCATTGGCGTCGGCGTTGTTCTCCGCACGCGTCGCTCATCACGTGCTATTGATCGCGGCCATCGCACCGCTCCTTGCAGTCGCCTTCATGGCACGCGGGCGTAGCGAAACCTCGCCTGCGTTCTCATTGACCTCGCTCACGCTCGTACACGCCATCATCGTGTGGTTGTGGCATGTGCCTGAGCCGTATCGCTTTGCACTGTCGAGCGACGGCGCCTATTGGCTGATGCAGCTGACGCTGTTGGGATCAGCGTACCTGTTGTGGCGTGAGGTGCTGGCGGCGCACACACCACGCGGCGTCGCGGTACTCGCGCTGCTGGGCACGGTGATTCAGATGGGCTTGCTCGGCGCCTTGCTCGTGTTTGCGCCGCGCGCGTTGTTCATACCGCATTTCGGCACGACCCTGCCTTTTGGTCTGACCGAATTAAATGACCAGCAGTTGGCCGGGCTACTGATGTGGGTCCCCGCGATGCTGCCGTATCTCGCGGTGGCATTGGCCTTGAGCGCGCGGTGGCTGCGACCCACCGGGCGCGCTGCGTGATGGCCGTATGACGGCCACGCTGCTCAAGCTCATTCATATCGGCGCCATCGCGGTGTGGTCCGCCGGCCTGATTTGCATTCCGTTTCTCAATCGCCAACGCAACGGCGTCGTGCGGCAAACGCAGCTGCATCGACTGCATTCGATGGTGCGTTTTTTCTTCGTGGTGATCATCTCGCCCGCCGCTTTCGTCGCGATCGCGAGCGGCACCGCGCTGATCTTCGTTCAAGAGACCTTCACGCTCTGGTTTTCGTTGAAGCTGGTGCTGATCGGCATGCTCGTTGGCATCCACTTGCGCACAGGTCACGTGGTGTTGCGGATCTTCGAGCCTGCGGTGCGCTGGCCCGCATGGCGCCACACCGCGATGACGCTCGCGGCGCTGGTCATCGCAACCTCCATCGTTACCCTCGTACTGACGAAGCCCGCGCTCGATGTGCGTGCGCTCGAGACGGATGTCTTCGAGCCCGGTTGGCTGAAGGAAACATTGTTCGATGAGGATGCGCCGCAAGACGCCGAAACGCTCTTCGGCGCGCGAAGCGATCCGCACGGCTCGCTGCACGCCTCACTTGTTCGGATCGATTTGCGTGCCGATGCCGTGATCGAACACCAGCTTGCCTCCATGCCAGCCGGCCAAGCCGGTGAAGATCGCCGCGAGCACCGACAATCCCAGGCCATGCGGCAGGACCTCTTCGGGAGCCGTCAGCCGCAAACCCCAATTGGCGCCCGCAATCGCGACGAGGGTCATGCCGGTAATGCCATGCGACCAGCTGGTGACACGGCTACGAATCCCTTTGACGGCGAGCAATTCCGCGATTCCGGCGAGCGCGGCAACCACGCCCATGCCGAAAGCGAACCCGGCGCTCCATACGCCCGCGCGCAGAAAGAACGGATCGCCGAAAAACCAATAGAACACATCGATGC
>CAZIXV010000273.1:0-5214 GCA_964543105.1 uncultured Steroidobacteraceae bacterium | reverse complement strand
GAACGGCGCGCGGTTCGTCTCGGCAATGCCGGAGATGAAGTACACGACGAACAGCGGAATCATCCACCAGAAGAAGTAGCTGAAGAATCCACCGCGCTGCGCCTCGATGATCTCGCCCAAATTGAGCGAGCCTGCGGCCATCACGACACCGACGAGGGCAAAGCCCATCGCGATTTCATACGCAACCATTTGCGCCGCGGCGCGCATCGCGCCGAGGAAGGCGTATTTCGAGTTGGCCGCCCAACCGGCGAGGATGACGCCATACACGCCAGCGGAAGTGAGCGCGAGGATGTACAACAGCGCCGCATCGATATTTGCGACTGTAAATCCAGGCCACAACGGCACGACCGCCCAGGCGCACAGCGCCGGGATCAGCGTGAGCAAGGGCGCGACGAGGAACAGCATCTTGTTCGCGCTGGAAGGAACGACGATTTCCTTCACCATCAGCTTCAGCACGTCCGCGAACGGCTGGAGCAAACCAAACGGTCCAACACGGTTCGGACCAATGCGCGCCTGGATCGAACCGATCACGCGCCGTTCGACCAACGTCAGAAACGCCATCGTCAAGATGACGCTGACGAACAGCACCAGCGCGACGACGCCGTAATAGACGACGGCCTGTATCCATTCCGGCAGGAACGACAACAAGTCAGCGACGAATTCGGGGACGAGGTTCACTTGCCCTGCTCCCGTAGTGCTTCCAGCGTGCTTTGTAAGGCGGGCGAACGACGCACCAGCGCATCGACTTGATAAATCGACACCTGCGCGACGCTCGACGCAGCCTGACTCGCTTCCACCGAGCGCGTCGACGTCGTGATGGTCGGCGCCTGCACACCTTCGAGCTGCTCACGCAGTTCATCGGTGATCTGATCCGAGCTCGTGTACTCGAACCCCGGCAGGTTCAATAAATTGCCGAGCACACGCAGCACCTTCCAGCCGGGTCGCGAATCGCCAACGGGCGTTGCCGCGCCAGGCACGCTTTGCCAGCGCGACTCGAGATTCACATACGTGCCTGAGGTTTCCGCGAAGGAACCGATCGGCAGAATCAGATGCGCGAATTCTTTCGCGCTCGCATACGGCGACAACGCAATGACGAACTCGGCGTTGCGCATCGCATCCACCGCGCCTGGCGTTGCGATGTCGTGTTGCGGCTCGACCGCGCCGAGCACGATGTAGCTCTTGAGCTTGGCGCCAATCATCTCGGCGACATTCAAGCCGCTCGCCTGCGCGGTGCTGCCGCCGATGCCGCGATGAGGCAGCACACCCGCGAGATGTGCGCCAACGGCGTTTCCGCCTTCGGGCAGGTAACCCAGCGACGCGCCCGTCAATTCGGCGAGCGCATGGGCAGCAAGCCGCAGGTCTGCAAAAGCAGGATCGCGCTGTGCGATCGCTCCGAGCAGGATCACGCGACGTTCGCCGTCGATGAGGCTCTGCGCGCTCGCACGATGCGCATCGCTCGGTTGCGCTTGCGCCGCGACTCCACTGATCGACGCCGGCACACTCTTGCCGCTGAGGTTCGCCGCCGCGGCAGCAACGCTCACCAGATCCGCGAGCATGCCCTGCCCGTTCGAGGTCAGGTAGGCCGCGATCGGGAACAGATATTCATGGCGTCGCGGTGCAATGAAGCTCACGCGTGCGCCACGCAGCGCCGCCTTGCGAATCCGATGCGCAATGATCGGGACTTCCTTACGCAGGTCGGACCCGACGATGAGCGCCGCATTGACGCTTTCGAGATCTGCGATCGAACAACCCAGCGTCGGCGCGAGCGGATCGCTGGCTTCGTCGCGGAAATCGACGCGGAGCAAACGATGATCGATATTCGCACTGTCCAAACCGCGCGCAATCTTCGCCAGCAGATACAGCTCTTCGAGCGTGGAGCTGGGCGAAGCAAGTGCGCCAATCTGCGCGCCACCGTGCTGCTTAGCCAAACGCGTGAGTCGCTCAGCCGCAAGCTGCAACGCCTGCTCCCATTCGATCTCTTGCCACACGCCGTTGTCACGCACGAGCGGCTTCATCAAACGATCTTCGCTATAAATGCCCTGGTAGCTGAAGCGATCGCGATCGGCGATCCAGGTTTCGTTCACGTCTTCATTCGCACGCGGCACGACGCGCATTACGCGGCCGCGCAATACGTGTGCATAGATGTTCGTACCGACGCTATCGTGCGGAGACACGAGCGGATGCTGGGTCATCTCCCAGGCGCGGGCGCGATAACGATACGGCTTGTTGTTGAGCGCACCGACCGGACACAGATCGATGATGTTCGCAGACAACTCATGGTCCACCGAGCGCTCGATATAGGTGCCGATCTCGGTTTTCTCGCCGCGACCGATCGTGCCGAGCTCCTGGAAGCCTTGAATCTCTTGCGTGAAGCGGACGCAGCGCGTGCAGTGAATGCAGCGTGTCATGTCGGTCGACACGAGCGGACCGATGTTCTTGTCCTTGACGATGCGCTTGCGCTCGCTGAAGCGCGAAATGCCGCGGCCGAAGCCCATCGCCAGATCCTGCAATTCACACTCGCCGCCCTGATCGCAGATCGGGCAATCCAGCGGATGATTGATCAACAGGAATTCCATCACCGCTTTCTGGGCGCCGATGGCTTTGGCGGACTTCGTGAAGACCTTCATGCCTTCGGCCACAGGCGTCGCACATGCGGGCAGCGGCTTGGGCGCCTTCTCGACCTCGACCAGGCACATGCGGCAGTTCGCTGCGACCGTCAGTTTGTCGTGATAGCAAAAACGTGGGACGTAGACGTCGTTCGCGTCCGTCACCTGAATCACCATCTGGCCCTTGCGCGCCTGCATGGGCACGCCATTGACCTCGATGTTGACGATGTCTGAAGGGGGGACGGAGCTCATGCCGCTCTCCGCTTATCGCGCTCGACGATGCTGTGGCCGTGCTCGATCATGTATTCGAACTCGTGCCGGTAATGTTTGATGAAGCTTTGCACCGGCCACGCCGCTGCATCGCCGAAGGCGCAAATCGTATGACCTTCGATTCGGTTGGCGACATCCACGAGCATGTCGAGGTCGGCGGGCTTGCCCTGCCCCATCAGAATGCGTTTGATGACTCGATTCATCCAGCCTGTACCTTCGCGGCACGGCGTGCATTGACCGCAGGACTCGGCGTAATAGAAGCGGCTGATACGTTCGAGCGCCTTCACCATGCAGGTCGTCTCGTCCATGACGATCAATGATCCGGTACCTAGCGCGGAGCCGGCCGCCTTCATCGAGTCGTAGTCCATCGTCGAGTTCATCATGATGTCGCCCGGCACGACCGGCACGGACACACCACCTGGGATGACAGCCTTCAACTTGTTGCCGTTGCGAATGCCGCCGCAGATTTCCAACAGATCCGTGAACGGGATGCCAAGCGGCAGCTCGATGTTCTGCGGCTTGTTCACATGACCTGAGACGGAAAAGATCATCGTGCCGGCGGAGTTCGCCACGCCCAGATCGACGAACCACTTCGCGCCTTTACGCAGAATCGTTGGCACGGACGCAAAGCTTTGCGTGTTGTTGATCGTCGTCGGCTTACCGTAGAGGCCGAAATTGGCCGGGAACGGCGGCTTGAAGCGCGGACGTCCTTGCTTGCCTTCGAGCGACTCGAGCAGCGCAGTTTCCTCGCCGCAGATGTAGGCGCCCGCGCCGACATAGCCGAACAGATCGAAATCAACGCCCGAACCAAGAATGTTCTTACCGAGCAATCCGGCTGCATACGCCTCTTGGATCGCGGCTTCGAAACGCGGCACCGGCTCGCTCAAGAACTCACCGCGCATGTAGTTGTACCCGACAGTTGCGCCCATTGCGTAACCGCCGATGGCCATGCCTTCGATCAACGCATGCGGGTTGTAGCGCAGGATGTCGCGATCGTGGCAGGTACCAGGCTCGCTCTCATCCGAGTTGCAAACGACATACTTTTGCACCGGCGCATTCCGCGGCATGAAGCTCCACTTCATGCCAGTGGGAAAGCCAGCGCCGCCACGGCCGCGCAGGCCGGACGCTTTCACTTCCTCGATGATCTGCTCAGGCGGGGTCTTCTCGCGCAGGATCCTCTCCCACACTTCGTAGCCGCCGATCTTGCGGTACGTTTCGAGCTCCCACGAGCGCTCGAGCCCAAGCGGCTCGAAACACACCAGATTCTTTGGATACTCTTTCGTCATAGGAACGTTGACCGTTGACGGTTCACGGTTGACAGCAAGAACAGCAACGAAGAACCACTCGCCCTTACGGGTCGACGTTCAGACTGCCAATTGTCGACTGTCAACTGACAACCCTCTCGTTATTTGTGTTCGTCGAGAATCTCATCGACCTTCTCAGGCGTGAGGTGCTCGTAATACACGTGGTCGACCATCATCATCGGCGCGTTGTTACACGCCGCCAGGCACTCTTCTTCGCGCTTCAAAAAGAAGCGGCCGTCGGCGGTGCTCTCGCCGGCTTTGATACCAAGGCGCTTTTCGACGTGCGCGAGAATCTCATCGCCTCCGCACAGCATGCAGGAGATGTTCGTGCACACCGAGATGCTGTGACGCCCGACGGGTTTGGTCTCGAACATCGAATAGAACGTCGCGACTTCGTAGACCTGAACTTTGGGCAAGCCTAGATAGTCGGCGACGGCGTCCATCGACTCTTGCGTCAGATAGCCGCCGTTGTCGTGTTGCACGGTTCGCAGCGCGGCAAGCACCGCGGAGCGCTTACGATCCGGCGGAAATTTCGCAATCCAAGCATCGATCTCTTGCCGAGCATGCTCGGACAAGCCCGTCGCCTGACCGCCGGCTACTGTATGGCTGACTTCGCTCACCGATCGATTTCCCCGAACACGATGTCTTGTGTACCGATCACCGCCACGACGTCCGCGAGCAAATGGCCTTTCACCATCTCCTCGAGGGAGGCGAGATGCGGAAAGCCAGGCGCACGGCACTTCAGACGATAAGGTTTGTTCGCACCGTCGGAGACGAGCCAGATGCCGAACTCGCCCTTCGGCGCTTCAACCGCTGCATAGGTCTCGCCCTCAGGCACGCAATAGCCTTCGGTGAAAAGTTTGAAGTGATGAATGAGCGCTTCCATGTCGCCCTTCATGACTTCACGTGACGGCGGCGCCACTTTGCGGTCGGCAGTCATCACCGGGCCGGGATTGTGCTTCAGCCAGTCGATGCATTGACGAATGATGCGATTGGACTGCCGCATCTCCTCGATACGCACGAGATAGCGGTCA
>CAZIXV010000272.1:0-5255 GCA_964543105.1 uncultured Steroidobacteraceae bacterium | reverse complement strand
CGCATCGAAGCGCTCGACGAATTCGCGGCGCTGCTGCGCGGCGAACGACGCGACGGCGCACGTGAGCAAGTGATCCGCCTCCTCGCCGCCGCGCCGATCGCGCACAACGGCTATGCGGCATTGATGGCGAATGTGCGGGCGGTTCTCCAGCAGCTCGACGAACTCGAAGCCGTGACGGCCGCCGCCATCCCGCAGCATCTGTGTCGCACGATTTCCGGCATGTGCGAATTTCTCGCCCGCGAACCCGGTGCGATGAGCGTCGCGGACCTGCGAGCCTATTGTTACGCCGTTGCGGGAATCGTCGGCGAGCTGTGTACCGAATTGTTCGTCGCCGCCACACCGCAACTGCGCGCTGTGCGTGCGCAGCTCGTGCACTACGGCGTCGCCTTTGGCGAGGGTCTGCAGTTGGTGAACGTTTTGAAGGATGAGGACGGTGACGCGCTCGTCGGCCGACGCTACGTGCCACTTCATTGCGACCGTTCCGCTGTCTTCGCGCTCGCCGAGGAGGACCTGAGCCAAGCGGCTCAGTACGTCGACCTTCTCGCTCGCCATGGCGCCGCACGCGGCATCGTCGCGTTCAATGCGCTCAACCTACAGCTCGCACGTTGGACGTTGAGCCGCGTCCGCGACAAGGGCTCCGGTGCCAAGCTGACACGCGAGGAAGTCATGCGCGCCTACTCGCAGATCAGTGTGAACGCGTCGGATGTCGGCTGAGATGGCGCGGCGACCCGATCGCCGCACACAGCGCGCTAGGCGCGCGCTTCGCGCGCAAACCACGGACGTAGCTGCTCGAGCGCGAATCGCAGATCTTTCGTCGAGATCGCGAAGCTGAAGCGGATGAAATGACGGCCTTCGCTCGGATCGAAATCAATACCGGGTGCGATCGCGACACCTGTGTCCTGCAACAGCCGCATACAGAAGTTCAAGCTGTCATCGGTCAAATGCGCGACGTCCGAATAGATGTAGAAAGCGCCGTCGGGTGGTGCGGTGGCCGCAAGTCCAAGTTCGGGCAGCGCGGCCAGCAAGAGCGAGCGGTTGGTGCGGTAGGTTTGTAAATGACCATCGAGCTCATCGCGCGCATCGAGCGCTGCCAATGCGGCATGCTGACTCAAAGACGACGCAGTCAAAAACATATTGCCGACTCGCGCGCGCGCCGCATGCAGCTCTGCTTGGGGTGCCACCAACCAGCCGAGCCGCCAGCCGGGCATGCTGAAGTATTTCGAGAAGCTGCTGATCACCAGCGACTCTGGTGCGAATTCCAGCATCGACCGCGCAGGCGCGTCGTAACTCAAGCCGTGATAGATCTCATCGGAGATGATTCGGATCTTGCGCGCGGCGCACACCGCAGCGATGGCGGCGAGTTCGTCGGGCGCGAGAATCGTTCCGGTCGGATTCGCGGGACTCGCGACAATGATGCCGGCAGGTGCCGGGTCGAGCGCTTCGAGTGCTCGAGCGGTGAGTTGGAAACGGGTTTCCGGTCCGCAGGGAATTTCGATCGGATGCAGATAAAGCGCACGCGCGGTGTTGCGGTAAGCAACGTAGCCCGGACGCGCGAACGCAATGCGATCACCCGGACGGAAAATCGTTGTGAGCGCCAAAACCAGCGCCGGTGATGCACCGCACGTCAGGATGAAACGCTCAGGCGCAATCGCGAGGCCGTACAACTCCTCGTAATGTCGCGCGAGGCGTTCACGCAGCAGCGGGCTTTCCCAATAGCCCATGGAATCCGTCTCCAACGCGGCACGCGCGGCCTCGAGTGCCGCACGCGGCGCTTTGGTGGACGGCTGTCCGAATTCCATATGAACGATACGTCGTCCCGACGCGCCGAGTTGATGCGCGCGCTGACTGATCGCAATCGCATGGAAGGGGTCGATGTCTGGCATGTTGTGCTGAGAGGGCGATAGCGGATCGGAACGTGAAGGGTTGGCTTGCATCGCGCGCTAGCGCTTCACGCTGTAGACGAAGCTCGCCTTGGGGGAGCGTAGCCAGCGTTCGGCGATCGTGTTCTTGATTTGCGCGAACGCATCGTCTGCATCAACGTATTTTGCCTGGAGATTTTCAGCTGTCTTTCGGTCACCGGACGCCTTGATCTTCAGCACGGTCGTTTCGAACGACTCGATCGAAGCTGCCAGGTCATCGAAGTTCACCTCGATGCAACCTTGGTCGCGACCGTTCGCAGCCAGCGCATCCGCATTCCAGCTCAAGCCTCCCTCATCGAGGAATGCGCCGATCTGCATTGCCGCGAGTTGGCTGTAATTGCGTGGCGTGCCGTCGGCTGTGTACATGCCGCGCGAGATATGCCCGAACGCCCAGGCGATGCTGCGCACATGGATCTTGCGCACTTCCTCGGGCGTGAAAATTCCCTTCTCGGCAAGCCAATCCGTCAGATACAGCGCCGTCGTCTGCGCTTTCAGTTCTTCGAGTGTCGAGGCCAACGGACCGCCGAAGATCTGATCATCGTTTCTGCCTTTCACTTTGTACTCGTGCGACGGCCCGAGGTTGTGGGCGGCTTCATGCAACAGCGAACCGATGATCGATTCGCGCGGCGTTGTCGTCGCGAACTCGTTCGTCTTCGCGCAGAACATCGACGCCATCAATTCGGCTTGCACCGCTTGGCTATCCGCGTCGGTATAAAAATTCGTCATGGCAACGGTGCGCCCGCCCTTCTCGGCAACCGGCCCCCAGTTCGGCAACGACTGTCCGACGGTGGCGCCGCTCGGCGGACGCTTGTCGCCTGAATTGAAGACGACGTCGATGAAATCTGGAATCGCGAAGTTCACCTCGCGTGCCTTGTAGGGTGCGCCAGCGAGTTCGGCAAGGGCACCTTCCATTTCATTCTTCAAGGGATCGAGCTTGCGCTGCCATTCGGCCGATTCCGGATTGATGAGCGCCAGCTGAAATGCGAAGCCCGCTTTCCATGCGCACGGATCGTAGTACACCTCATCCGGCGCGATGCGCAGAAACCATCGGCTGTTCTGTGCATTCATGGCGACCCATGCTTCATCTGCAGGTTGCCAGTCATTCGTGCGGAAGGACTCGGCAGCCGCAGTGAGATAACGCTTCAATGCCGCCTCTTCCTCACCCAGCTCCCTTGCAGCAGCGTCGAGTTCGCCTGCGATTGCCGACATTTCGAGCTGATAGATTTCGTGGTAGGGCACCGCCTTGAAGCCCTGCGCGCCCTCCTCCCTGACGACAACACTGAAATGGTCCATTAGCGAGGCCGCGTTGCGCTCCTTCTGCAACATCTCGCAGAACTTCGGATCGCTTTGAATATCGGCTGGATAGAGCCCCACCGCTCGCGGCGGCTTGGGTGTAACCGCCGTGCACTCCGGCTCGTTTTCCGTCTTGGGCTGCACACAGAACGGCGATTGATTGCGATGGAACATTGCGCGACTCGCCGTGTCGCTTTCAGGGATCTGCGCCTCCATGCCAAACACACCGTTTTGTTTCGCGAAGAGACGCTCGGCCAATCCAGCCGCCGCCAGCATGTGATCGAGAAACTGTTGTTCGCCTGCCGAAAGTTGCGTCAGGTCGGTTTCGACGAGCGTCGGCCGGCCCTGTGCCAACTCTTCACGTACAAGCGTGAGACGCTTTTGCTCCGCTTCGTCCTGCACGGCTGGATTTTCGCTGCCGATCCGCTCGTAGGCGTCGGCGAATGCAGGCGTGAATCTTCCCGACGCATCCACCCACTCGGCGCGTTCACCGCGCGGCATACCCGTCAAGGCGGCGAGTTCACTCGGCTCGATCGCACCGTTCTGATTGGCATCTTCGCGCCAGAACAAGGGAAGAAACAGCTCGGCCGCTCGAAAGTTGAACGCCTCACGCTCGACATTCGAGTAAGGCAGCGCACGCTCCGCACCTCGCTGCCCGCATGCAGCCATCGTAAGCAGAGCACCAATGCAGACGAGCTTTGATGCGATGCGTAGTTGCTTCGCCATGGATCGCCTCCGCAAATAGAACGCCTCGTTCTACTGCGGAAGCATCCAACGACGCAAGGCCGTACTTTGTCGTGCCACAGACCTTGCGACGTACCCTGTCGCCTGGGGCAACAGCGGCGCAACTCTCCTATTTCTGGCTCGCCCGTCGCCCGTAGCCCGTAGCCCGGCCTCACTGCAGTGCCTTGACCCCCGTCTGATACCAGTTGCGCACGTCCTGCAGATGTCCGTTTTCATCCAGCAACGCCTGCCGGAATTTCTTTGCCCAGTCCTCCTCACCAATGTCATCGGCCAGTTGCGCGAGCAAAGACCACGCATCGGTGTCCGCCAGTTCCGCGACCAGCATGGCATTCAGACAATCCGTGAAGGTCGTTCGCGGATCGTTCAGTACTTGCATCAAACCCATCGTCTCGACACCCACTAGATCGGCACTCGGCGTTTGCGCCGTCGGGTCCCCACCCAATGCGCGCACCGCGCCGACGATCAGGTGATAGTGCGCCAACTCATCTTCGCGAATCTGCGTCAGACGCTCGAGTGTCGCGCCGGTCAACGCTTCATCGCTGGGCTGAAACTTCAAGATGAGTGCGTCATACAGTCGCGTGCCACCACGCTCGAAGGCGGCGCGTTCGGCAAGCTTGTCCATGAACACTTGCAGATTCTCGCCTCTGATCATTTTCGTTCCGGCTTTGACCGCACCCTTCACTGACTTCGGCGGCGGCACCGAGCCCAGCCGATGGGCCTCAGCAATGGCATGCGATTTGATTTCGACGAATTCACTGATATCGCCGCTGATTTGCGATTGCAGCACATCATCGGCTTCCAGCATCTGTTTTGCCTCATCAGGCGATGCCATGAGGCCGGTCTTGTTGTCACCCATACGAACTTGCGAGCTCATGATGTACTCCTTATGACTAGGCTGCTCGGGGTGCAGGTGGAGCCAGCTCGGTGCCGGGTTGCCAACGGTATCCGGCGGCTGCGATATCGCTTGGGATTCCTTCTGAGCAAATGTGATCGCGATACGCGAGCGTGTTCTCGCTCTCTTCCTCGGGACCCACATACTCGGTCCCGTTCGCACGCAGATCGACTTCCTCGACCAGCACGCTACGCACGAACTCACGCTGACTTTCGTACGGCAGCGGCTCCGGCATCGTTTCGGGCAACACTTCAAATGGATCGCGTCTTGTCTCGCGCTTGAAGATCTCGGCAACCGCCTGGAGATGACCGAGCTCGTAATCGAGCATGCGTTCCCAGATCGCCTTGATGCGCGGATTGACTTCCTGCAGCGAACAACTCCAGTAGTTGTAGACCTCCATCGCTTCG
>CAZIXV010000271.1:0-5256 GCA_964543105.1 uncultured Steroidobacteraceae bacterium | reverse complement strand
TGTTCATCGATCTGGTGCGCGATGGCGCGCCACGCTTCAGCTGGGATTTCTTCACCAACTTCGCATCGCGCAAACCGGAGCGGGCGGGCATTCTCGCTGCTTGGGTAGGCACGACACTCATCATGGTGGTGACGGCGGTTTGTGCAGTGCCGGTCGGTGTGGCCGCAGCGATCTATCTCGAAGAGTACGCGCCGAAGAATTGGTTCACGGCCATCATCGAGATCAACGTCACCAATCTCGCTGGCGTGCCATCGATCGTCTACGGCCTCTTGGCGTTGAGCTTGTTCGTGTATCAGTTCGATCTGGGTCAGAGCATCGCGGCTGCCGGCTTGACGCTCGCACTTTTGATTCTGCCCATCGTGATCGTCGCCACGCGCGAATCGATCCGTTCGGTGCCAAAGGCGATCCGCGAAGCGGCCTACGGACTCGGCGCGACACGCTGGGAAGTGACGAAGGATCACGTCCTGCCGTATTCGACGGGCGGCATTCTCACCGGCATGATTCTCGGCCTGTCACGCGCGATTGGCGAAACCGCGCCGATCATCACCATCGGCGCGCTCAGTTTCATCGCGTTCCTGCCGCAGTCGCCGATCACCAGCGAATTCCCGTTCATCTCGTTCGGTTGGCTGAATGATCCGTTCACGGCCATGCCGATTCAGATGTTCAATTGGGTATCGCGTCCGGATCCGGAATTCCAAGCGAACGCGGCTGCGGCTGGCGCCATCCTGTTGGGCATGACGCTGCTCATGAATGGCGTGGCGATCTGGATTCGCTACCGCTTCCGCAAGAAGATCAATTGGTAATCGCGGGTCCTTGCGAGCCGCGCTCGAGATTCGAGTACGATGATGGAAACCACCGCTTCCGCCCGATCCGCGATTCCATCGCAGGAGAGCGCATTGCAAACTGACCGCACCGATCAACCTGCGCCTGAAAAGGCTAACAGCGCCACCGGTACGCCGCGCGTCTCAATCGCAGTCGACGACTTGCGTAAGGCGCGCTCCTTGAGCGTCAAGGCCGCTGTCGAGAACCTGAGTTTTTATTACGGCGAACACAAGGCGCTGAAGAATCTGACGATTCCGATCGCCGACAAACAGGTGACCGCGCTGATCGGTCCGTCGGGCTGCGGCAAGAGCACGTTCCTGCGCTGTTTCAATCGTATGCACGATTTACAGCCTGGTACGCGGTACGAAGGCAACATCATGTTGCATCCGGACAATCTGAATCTCGTCGGCCACGGAGTCGATCCGATCGAAGTGCGCATGCGCATCGGCATGGTGTTCCAAAAGCCGAATCCGTTTCCAAAATCGATCTTCGAAAATGTCGCTTACGGATTGCGTCTTCGCGGCGTGCGTAGCCGCGCGACATTGGCTGAAGAGGTGGAAAAGGCGCTGCGCGGAGCGGCGTTGTGGGACGAAGTGAAGGATCGCTTACCGGATTCCGCCCTGGCGTTATCGGGTGGTCAGATGCAGCGTCTGTGTATTGCGCGTGCGCTTGCCACGACGCCTGAGATCCTGCTGTTCGATGAACCGACTTCTGCGCTCGATCCAATTGCGACCGCAAAAATCGAAGAACTCATCTCGACGCTGCGCGACCAGGTCACGGTGCTGATCGTGACGCACAACATGCAACAGGCCGCCCGCGTGTCCGATTACACGGCCTTCATGTATTTGGGCGAGATCATCGAGTTCGACGAAGCCGCAAAGATTTTCACGAACCCGAGCAAGAAGGCAACGGAAGATTACATTACGGGCCGGTACGGATAACGGAAAGAAGCGGATAGGCGATAGGCGATAGCGGATCGTCAGAGCGCTATCGCCCTCATCGTGCTATCCGCTATCGCCCATCCGCTATCGCCTTCACTCCTTCACTCCCGCAACAACTCATTGATACTCGTCTTCGCCCGCGTTTGTGCGTCGACTTTCTTCACGATGACTGCGCAGCTCAAGCTGTAACGGCCGTCTTCTGAGGGGAGCGAACCGGGGACCACGACCGCGCCGGCCGGCACGCGGCCGCGGACCGTGACGCCGGTTTCACGATCGTAGATGCGCGTGCTGGCGCCGATGAATACGCCCATGGAAATGACGGCGCCTTCTTCGACGATGACGCCTTCGACGATTTCTGAACGTGCGCCGATGAAGCAGTTGTCTTCGATGATCGTCGGGCTCGCTTGTAAGGGTTCGAGCACGCCGCCGATGCCGACGCCGCCGGACAGATGCACATTGCGGCCGATTTGCGCGCATGAGCCAACGGTCGCCCAGGTGTCGACCATCGTGCCTTCATCGACGTAAGCGCCGATGTTGACGTAGGACGGCATCAAGACGGTGTTCGCACCAACGAACGCGCCGCGGCGCACAATGGCATGCGGGACCACGCGTACGCCGTCGGCGCGGAAGCGCGCTTCGTCGTAGCTCGCGTGCTTGAGCGCGACCTTGTCGAAGAACCGCGTGTAGCCCGCATCGATCGGCTGATTGTCGTTCAAGCGAAACGACAGCAGCACGGCTTTCTTGAGCCACTCATTCACTCGCCAGTGGCCATCCACTTTTTCCGCAACGCGCGCTGTGCCGCTGTCGAGCTGCGCGAGGGCTTCGTCGACTGCGTTGCGGACATCGGCGGGGGAGTTCTTCGGCGACAGCTCATTACGCTGTTCAAATGCCGCATTGATCGTTTCGATGAGGGAAGCTGACATCTCTTTCGCGCCCACGGTTAAAAAGTGAGGCGCGGATTCTAGCCCATGAGCAGTGGAGGTGGTCGGAGTGAGGTGATCGACCTCAGCGTGGAGGTGATTAGGTGATCGAGGTGATTAGGTGATCGAGGTCAGAGTGAGGTGATCGGGTGATCTAGGTGATCAGGTGATCGTGGTCAGAGGGGCGATCGTTTAAACCGCCAACTCGTCTGACCAAGATCACCGGATCACTTGATCACCTCATTCCCTCGCAACATAGCTGCGAATCCGCTCTGCCGCTTCCACGCATTCTTCGACCGTCGCGACGAGCGAAATACGAACTCTCCCGTAGCCGGGATTGCCGTGTTCGCTGTCGCGCGCAATGTAGCTGCCAGGCAGCGTCGTGACATGCTGACGTTCGAACAATTCACGCGTGAAGCGCTGGTCGTCGCCGACTTTCGCCCACAAGTAAAAACTCGCCTGGGGCATTTCCACGTCCAGCACGTCGCGCAGTACCGGAAATACTTGCGAAAACTTTTCACGGTACAACGCCCGATTCGCGACGACGTGCTGGTCGTCATTCCAGGCGGGAATGCTCGCGTGTTGCACATGAACCGGCATCGCGCAGCCGTGATACGTGCGATAGAGCAGAAAGGGTTTGATCAGTGCCGGATCGCCGGCGACGAAGCCAGAACGTAAACCTGGAACGCTCGAGCGTTTCGAGAGGCTGTGGAAGACGAGGCAGCGCTCGAAGCGCGAATGTCCGGCGTCGATCGCCGCTTGCAATAAGCCGGTCGGCGGCTGTGCTTCGTCGAAATAGATTTCGCTGTAACACTCGTCCGACGCGACGATGAAGTCGTACCGATTGGCGAGTTCCAAGGCGCGGCGCAGATAGTCGAGGCCCGCCACGGCGCCAGTCGGATTTCCAGGCGAGCATAGAAACAATAATTGGCAACGTTCCCACACTTCTGTCGGCACGCTGTCGAGATCGGGTAGCGACTCGTTGATGCCATGTGTCGCGCCCGGACGACCCTGTTCCATGAAGTAGGGCTCGGCGCCCGCCAGCAACGCTGCGCCTTCGTAGATTTGATAGAACGGATTGGGCATGACAACGAGCGGTGCGCGCGTGCGATCCGTGAGTGCTTGCACCACCGCGAACAGTGCTTCGCGAGTGCCGTTTGCAGGCAGCACCATCGTGTCGGGATCGAGCGCGCCGGTGGGCAGCGAAAAGCGCCGGGTCAGCCAATTCGCAACGGCAGAGCGAAATTCCGGCAATCCCGCAGTGGCCGGATAACTGCCGAGCGAGGCGCGTAAGTTTTCCGTCAGAGCATCAAGGATGAATTGCGGTGGCGCGTGTCGCGGCTCACCGATCGATAGCGAGATGTGCGGCAAATCCGCTGGCGGTTGTGCGCCTGCGAGTAGTTCGCGCAATCGCTCGAAGGGGTAGGGCCACAGGCGGGAGAAAGCAGGGTTCATGAGCACGTTTCAAATGAATGGAATTTAGGAATGCACGTTGCGGCGTGCATCTTACTTGTAGTGGTTGGATGTGCGGACAGCGCCTTCGCCAAGCCTCAAGCTGCCCCCTCCCTAACCCTCCCCCGCTGCGCAGGGGAGGGAATTGCTTCTGGCTGTAGCCTGTAGCCTGTAGCCTGTTTTCCGTCGCCCGCGCGCTGCGCGTCATTCCCGCCGATCGAGCGTCTCCGTCATCCGCTGCGCGAGTCGCTCGCGTGCGGCGGCGCTGAGCGGATGGCGATGCGTATCGCTGACGTAGAACACGTCTTCAGCGCGCTCGCCGACGGTCATGATCTTGGCGGTGTGAATATCGACGCCTTCGACCCAGAACACTTTCGCCACTTGTGACAACAAGCCCGGCCGGTCAGCTGCAATCAGTTCGAGGATGGTGCGTTGATTGATGGGATCTTCGTTGAACGCAATCTGTGTCGGCGTCGTGAACATGCGCACCTGACGCGGTGCGCGGCGCGTGACGGTCACGGTGGTGTCGGCTGGCGCGGCAAGCGTGCGCGCCAATTGCTGTTGGATATCGCGCAAACGCGCGCTATCGCCGATGTCGGCACCCGTATCTTCGAGCACGTGATACACATCGAGGCTGAAGCCATCGGTCGTCGGCGTGATGCGCGCATCGACGATATTCAATCCCAGCTGATCGAGCAGGGCGGTGGTGCGAGCAAAGCTGTGATGTGTCTGCCGGGTGTAAGTCGTAATCGCCGTGCCACCACGCTCAGTGCGCTGTGAAACCGAGATCAGCGCGGACGTATCATCGCTGGCGCGCGTGGCGAGCAAACGCGTATGCCACGCAATTTCTTCCGGGGTGTGCCGCAAGAAATATTCATCCGTGAGTCGCTGCCATATGTCTTCGATCTTCTCGGGCGCGAGTTTCTCCGGCGCGAGCAACGTGCGAGCTTGCGTTTGCGTTTCGGCGATCAACTCATCCTTGTCGATCGGGCTTTCCAAACCGCGTCGTAGTGCCTGCTTGGTGCGTTCATAGAACTCCGCGAACAACGACGCCTTCCAGTTGTTCCAAAGCTTCGGATTGGTGCCGCGCACGTCGGAGACCGTGAGCACATACATGTAAT
>CAZIXV010000270.1:3677-5269 GCA_964543105.1 uncultured Steroidobacteraceae bacterium | reverse complement strand
ACTGCGCGAGCGCGCCAACGCAATGTTCAAGCCGATTCCAGAGCAGGTGACGGAAATCAGTGGGCAGAAAATCTCGCCTGCGCAGGTCGAGCTCGGTCACAAGTTGTGGTTTGAACCCCGGCTGTCGCGCAGTCATCTGATCAGCTGCAACACTTGTCACAACCTGAGCATCGGCGGCGGCGACAATGTAAAAGCTTCCATCGGCCACGGTTGGCAACGCGGACCGCGCAACAACCCCACCGTCTTCAATGCCGTTTTCAACGCGGCGCAATTTTGGGACGGCCGTGCGGCGGACTTGAAGGAGCAGGCCACCGGCCCGCTGCAAGCGCCGGTTGAAATGAACAATACGCCCGAGCGTATCGAAGCGACGCTGAAAAGCATTCCGGAGTACGTCGAGGCGTTCAATAAAGCGTTCGGTGGCCCGAACGCCGTGAGCTTCGATAATGCAGCCCAGGCATTGGCTGCTTTCGAAACCACGCTGATCACGCCCAATGCACCCTTCGATCGCTTCCTGCGCGGTGATGACAAGGCGCTCACTCAGCAGCAAAAAGAAGGCCTCGAGCTATTCATGAACACCGGCTGCACCGCCTGCCACAACGGCGTGAACCTCGGCGGCCAAGCGTATTTCCCCTTTGGTGTCGTCAAGCGTCCGGGCGCCGACATCCTGCCCGAGGACGACAAAGGCCGCTTCGCCGTCACGAACACCGCAAGCGATGAATACGTTTTCCGCGCCTCACCGCTGCGCAATGTCGTGCTGACACCGCCGTATTTTCATAGCGGTGAAGTGTGGGATCTCGAACAAGCAGTCGCCGTCATGGGCGACAGCCAACTGGGACAGGAGCTGAATGCCACTCAAGTGAATGCCATCACGGCATTTCTGCGCAGCCTCACCGGCGACCAACCGCAAGTCACGTTGCCGATCCTGCCGCCAAGCAGCCCCTCGACGCCGAAACCCGATCACAGCGTCGCGGTCGAGCGCAGCAGCAACGAATGACGCATGCGCGGGTCGGGCATGACGCCCGACCCGCGAACGTCTAGCGAGAGGTCGTTTCTCTAGCTGCCGCGCGCAGCTTGTCTTTCTGCACTTTGCCGGCGGGTGTGCGCGGCAACACCTGCGGCCGAAACTCCACCGTCTTGGGGCATTTGTAGCCGGCAATCTGCTTTCGACAGAACTGGATGAGCTCCGTCGCACTGAGTTCGGCGCCCGCTTTCAACACGACGATGGCGTGCACCCGCTCGCCCCATTTCTCATCCGGCACGCCGATGATGGCGCACTCCTCCACCAGCGGATGTCGATACAGTACGTCTTCGACCTCGATCGAATAAACGTTCTCTGCGCCGGAGACGATCATGTCTTTAATGCGATCGGAGATGTACAGATACCCCGCCTCGTCGAAGTAGCCGACATCCTGCGTGTACATCCAGCCATCGCGTATCGCAGCAGCGGTTTCCTCTGGTCGATTCCAGTAGCCGAGCATCATATTCGGGCCGCGCGCGATGATCTCGCCCGCCTCGCCCGCCGCGCATTCTCGCCCCTGCGGATCGACCACCTTGATTTCGTATTCGCCCATGGGTCGCCCCACCGAGCGCAA
>CAZIXV010000270.1:0-3577 GCA_964543105.1 uncultured Steroidobacteraceae bacterium | reverse complement strand
GCGGATCGACCACCTTGATTTCGTATTCGCCCATGGGTCGCCCCACCGAGCGCAACCGCGCAGGCTCCGCGCCAGGCAGATGATCGGCCGGTGCGAGCAGCGTCAATGCCGGAACTTCCGTCATGCCATAACCATGCGCCAAACCGGCGCGTGGAAAGCGCTCACGCGCAGCCAGCATCAACGCAACGGGCATCGCCGAACCGCCATAACCAAAGATGCGCACCGACGATAAGTCCGCCGTGTTTGCAGCCGGATGCTTGGTCAGGCGATCGATGATTGCAGGCACGGTAAAGCAGTGCGTGACGCGCTCGCGCGCGATCACCTCGATCAGCGCACCAGGATCCAGCGCTGCCGTAAACACATGGACGCCGCAGACCATCGTGGTGAAAAAGATACCGACGGCGGAGACGTGAAACATCGGCGCCGAATGCAGATTCACGCAATGCGAATCGATGTTGAGTCCGATCGCGAAATTGCGCGACATCGCGTGCAGGCTTTCATGAGACAGCATCACGCCTTTCGGCAAACCCGTGGTGCCACCTGTAAAGAATATGCCGGCGAGATCATCGCCATTACGCATCGACTCCGCGAGCGGCGCACTGCTCGCGCGCACGTCGCTCAAGGTCATGCCTTGCGCGAGCGGCGTGCGAATGCCAACGCATGTCGGTGGCATGCGCATGTTGTGCATCAACTGCTCGGCAAGACCGCGAAATTCATCACCGAAGAACAACACCTTGACGCCGGCATCTTCGAGTTGAAAACGAATTTCCGGCTCCGCCAAACGCGTATTGAGAGGCACAACGACGGCGCCGGCCCAAAGCACTGCGTAATACAACTCAAGATACGCAACACCATTGTTCGCCAACACGGCGACACGATCGCCCTCAGCGACGTTCAGCCGCGTAAGACCGCCGGCAAGACATGCGACATCGTTGTGAAACTGCCGCCAAGTGCGGCGGTCGTCGCCATCGACCGTCGCTGGTCGATCGCCAAAGAACCGCGCTGCTCGCGCCAACGCTTGAGTCAAACGGACACGCATTCCAGCCTCCGCGACTTCAAGGTATCCACCTTTTCGTCAATGAGCTTTCGCCGTGCGCATGGCTTCCCATCCGGCTTCGATACGCGACAGCGCACGATCGATCAGCGGCGTTTCACGGCATGCATTGAAATAGGCCGTGACGTTGGGAAACGCCGCTAAAGGGTCCTTCATACCGAACACCGGCGGATACTGAACGCAGTAACGCAACACCGGCGCGACCGCGAGATCGGCGAGCGTCAACCTCCCCGCGTTGGCGTAGCGCATTGGCGAAATCCAATGATCCAGAAACCCAAGGCCGTTACGAATATTGCTCAACGCCAGATCGACGACTTCCTGATTGCGCGTCGCCCGCGAAAAGTTTTTGAACAGGGGCATCATCGGATTCATGATGTACAAATCGGTGATTCGCGAAATCAGACGGCCGTGGGCGCGCTGCATCGGATCCTCTGGAACGAGCGACGGCTCGGGATGAACCTGCTCCAGGTATTCGCAAATCACTTCCGATTCCGGCAGGTTGATTGCACCCACTCGCAACACCGGAAGCTTGCGGATTGGATTGATCAATCCGTATTCCTCGGACTGAAAGCCGCCCGGCGGATGCTCATGCGTAAACGCAAGCCCCTTGTGTTCGAGCTGCATTACGACGCGCTGCGCGAAAGGCGAAATGTCCGCACTGTAGAGATGGTATTGCATGCAAGGCCCTTCAAAGCCGTCGACGGCTATTGTCAATTTACTTGATGATTTACGAAAAGGCGCAGGTGGTCAAGACGACGGGCTTTCGCGCGCCGCCAACGCACGCCGAAATGCTGAATAACGCGGCTGATCGATCTGTAAATCTTCGATCGCGGTTTGCCGCAGATGCTCGAGCAATCCCGGCGAGGTTTCATCCAATGCGCCGCTCTGGATGCTCACGCACAGACGCGCTTCGACTTCAGCGAGACTGCCGCCTTCACCAAGCAAGCGCGACAAGCGTTCGCGACGCTCGGCGAGCACATCCGCAGGTTGCTGGATGGCGCGCGCCGCCAAGTCGAGTGCATTGATCGAGACCCGGGTTTCAAAAGCGAGCTCGCCATCAAGCGTCGGCAGAACACGCTCGCGCAAAAACTTCGCCACGGCCGCGACCAACTGCACGGGTTCGATCGCACTGCTCATGCGTTCCGCCTCGCTTCGATGATGTCGAGCAGATCGAGCTCCGTCTCTGAGACACGCCGCCCGATCATGCCTCGCTCTACGGAGTCATCGCGTCCTTCCTGAAAAGCGTGGGACATTTCTCCGCAACCCACGCCCCAACGCAACGAGCCGAGCGCGCGCCAGAACAACACACCTTGCGGATCGATCGGACGCTCGCTGCGCGTGCGATAACCCGCCAGCAGCTGATCGAGACTGCCGACGCCAGCGACCTCAGCATCGATTTGTCCAAAGCGCCAGGAGTTCACGGTGATCCAACCAAAATCCTCCAGCGGATCACCCAGGTGAACGAGTTCCCAATCGAGCACTGCCGTGACATCGTGGGTATCGATCATGAGATTGCCGAGCCGAAAATCACCATGCACGACGGTCGGCTGCGCGCATTCGACACTGGGCAGACGCTTGCGCAACCATTGCAGCGCGAGTTCGAACACGGGCGACCGCATCGAGCGAGAGCGATAACTGCGTTCGATCGATTCGATCTGATCCGTCGCGGTCAAGGTCGCAAGCTCGACGTGGGCGGGCGGGACGATCGAATGAATCTGCGCCAGGATTTCCCCCAGGCGAAAGGCAAGGTGCGATCGAATGTCGTCGTAGCGTGGATCGCGCAGGATCTTCGATGGCAGGGTTACCCCGTTCATGCGCTCGCAGATGAAACCTTGCCCAAGCGCGTCGGCGGGCTCGAGGACGTAGCGCACGGGCGCCACGGGGACTCCGACACCACGCGCCTGTTCGATAAGCGCAGCCTCAGTTGCCAACGCAACTGAATTCATCAGCGGCGCCTGTCCAGGGGGAAGCCGTCGCAGAATCAAAGCCTGCGTACGGTCGACGGACTGCAGATCGAACGCCCAGGTCTGCAAACTTGCACCGCCAGTCAAGCGCCGCAGATTCATGACCTGTCCACCCAGGCGCTGCTGGGCGATCGCTGCGAGACGCTGTTCGAACGAGTCCTGCGCCGCGCGCGGATCCGCCGGCGTCACGCTCGCGGACGACATTGGCTTCATCCGGCCGACTTGCGATCTTCGAAGCGCTTGGCGCCGAACAACTCGACCTTGCGTGCGCGCGTGCGCGCCGACCACTCCTTGATCACCGTCGCGGCATTGCGTCCCTCTTCCGCCATCGTTTCATCATGCGACGCAGTGCGGTAAGTCACTTCCACTTGAATACCGTTGGGGTCGTACATGTAAATCGATCGCACGAAACCATGCTCGATCGGACCGAAGCAGGTTTTACCGTGGGAGCGAATGCGGCTCTGCATCGCGAGCAGCTCTTCTTCGCTCGCCACCTCGAACGCAATGTGCAGATCGAAGCTGTGCTTACGGTCGAACACGCGCGGTTCGGCATTCTCGG
>CAZIXV010000269.1:0-5276 GCA_964543105.1 uncultured Steroidobacteraceae bacterium | reverse complement strand
GCTCGACATGGAGCCCGACGAGCGGGCGCAGGCCGGGATCTTCCTGGCCTTCCAGTACCCGGTCGAGATCCCCGGGGTGTCGATCGCCAACTTCCTGCGCACCGCGCTGAACGCCAAGCGCGGCGAGGAGGTGGACATCTTCGACTTCCAGGACCTCCTGACCGAGCGGATGGAGATGCTGGACATGGACCTCGCCTTCGCGGAGCGCTCGGTCAACGAGGGGTTCTCCGGCGGCGAGAAGAAGCGCAACGAGATCCTGCAGATGGCCGTGCTCGAGCCGACGCTCGCGCTGCTCGATGAAACCGATTCGGGGTTGGATATCGATGCCCTGCGCATCGTGGCCAATGGCGTCAACAGCCTGCGCCGCGAAGATCGTTCGATCGTCATGGTCACTCACTACCAGCGCCTGCTCGACTACATCGAGCCCAATTACGTGCATGTGCTCGCCGAGGGCAAGATCGTGAAGAGCGGCGACAAATCGCTCGCGCTCGAACTCGAGAAGCGCGGTTATGACTGGATCAAACAGGCGGCTGCATGACTGCGACGGCTAACATCTCCGCACCCTCCTCGCTCGAACGCTTACAGCAAACATTTGAGCGTCGGTTTACCGGACAGGACACGCTCACCGCATGGCGTCGCGCGGCGCTCGAACGCTTCCTCGAACTCGGCTTTCCGACACAACGCGACGAGCGCTGGAAGTACACGAACCTGCGCCGGCTTGAGTCGCGCGAGTTCGAACTCTCCGAGCGCGCGTCCGTCACGCGCACGCTGGCGCATGATCTACCTGGCGTCGGCCAACGCCTCGTTTTCGTTGACGGACACTTCATGCCTGCGCTGAGCAGCAAGACGGCGCAGCCGCCCGGCGTGACGGCGATTACGCTGGGCCAGTGGCTTCAGAGAGAACCAGACGCGGTCGCGGAGGTCGTAGCGAAAGTTGGCACCGATGCCAACAATCATTTCGAGAACCTCAACGCCGCCTTCACGGAAGACGGTCTCGTCATCGATGTGGCGCCGAACACGCAGTGGGACGATCCGCTCTACGTCGTTCACGATTGGCAGACGACAGGACGCATGGCGCATCCGCGCATTCTCGTGCGCCTCGGCGAGAACAGCCGCTGCACGCTCATCGAACACTACGTCGGTAGCGAAGGGGTCGAATCGTTCACCAACACGTTTGTCACTATCGAGTTGGGCGCAGGCGCCTGCATGCGGCATTACCGCTTGCAACAAGAATCAGCGAAGAGCTTTCACATCAGTACGGTGCGATCGAAGATTGCGCGGGATGCGCGCTATTTCAGCCACGACTTCTCATTCGGTGCATCACTCGGTCGAGTCGATATCAGCGCACTGCTTGAGGCACCCGGCGCTCATGCAGCGTTGCGTGGATTGTTCCTGCCGCAAGGTTCGCAGCATCACGACAATTACACGCGCATGGAGCACATGGCGCCGCACACGACGAGCGAGGAAGAATATCGCGGAATCGCTGATGGCCGCGGGCGCGGCGTCTTCAACGGCAAAGTGAAAGTGCACGCCGCCGCGCAGAAAACCGACGCGCGTCAGCTGAGTCGCAACTTGCTGCTCTCGCCGAATGCTGAAATCGATACCAAGCCCGAACTCGAAATTTACGCCGACGACGTGAAATGCAGCCATGGTGCGACGACGGGACAACTCGACGCCACCGCATTGTTCTACCTGCGCTCGCGCGGACTCGATGCAGACATGGCGCGGCTATTGTTGATTCGCGCTTTCGCCGAATCGATTCTGACGTCTGTCGAGCCCAAAGGCTTGCGTGGCCTTCTCGAAGAGAATTTACGCGAACGCTTCGGGAGCAGTATCGAGGTGCCCGCGTGAGCGCCGCTGCCCTGCCACATTCGTCATTCGACGTAGCGAGCATCCGCCGCGATTTTCCGATTCTTGCGCAATCGATCAACGGCAAACCGCTCGTCTATCTCGACAACGCGGCATCGAGCCAGCGGCCGCAATCGGTCATCACCGCAATCTCGCAATATTACGAGCGCGATCATGCGAACGTGCATCGCGGCGTGCATGCACTGAGTCAGCGCGCCACCGATGCTTACGAAGGCTCACGCGAAGTCGTCCGCAAGTTCATCAACGCGGCCGACACCAAGGAGATCATCTACACGCGTGGCACGACCGAGTCCGTCAATCTCGTGGCGCAAAGCTTTCTGCGACCGACGCTCAAAGCCGGCGATGAGATCTTGATCTCGGCGCTCGAACACCACGCCAACATCGTGCCGTGGCAACTTTTGTGCGAACAGACCGGCGCCACGCTCAAGGTGATCCCGATCGATCAGCGCGGTGTCGTCGATTTCGCAGCATTCGAAAAACTCATCGGACCACAAACCAAGCTCTTGGCATTGGCGCACGTTTCAAACGCTCTCGGCACGATCGTGCCGGTCGCGCAATACATCGCCACCGCGAAACGCTTGGGCGTACCTGTGCTGCTCGACGGCGCGCAAGCGATTCCGCATGCCCCAATCGATGTGCAGGCGTTGGGCTGTGATTTTTACTGCTTTTCCAGTCACAAGATGCTGGGTCCAACCGGCGTCGGCGTGCTGTACGGCCGTCAATCGCTGCTCGAGCGCATGGCGCCGTGGCAAGGCGGCGGCGACATGATCTTGTCCGTGACGTTCGAGAAAACCACGTTCAATCAACTACCGTGGAAATTCGAGGCCGGCACCCCTCACATCGCTGGTGCGATCGGGCTGGCCGAAGCGATTCGTTATCTCGAAACGGTCGGCATGGACCGCATCGCGGCCTACGAGCACGAATTGCTCACGTATGCGACGGAGCGATTGACGACGCTACCTGGGTTGCGCATCGTCGGGACTGCGCCCGAAAAAGCGGCCGTGATTTCGTTCGTGTTCGGCGATATCCATCCGCATGACATCGGCACGATTCTCGATACCGAAGGCGTGGCGATTCGCACCGGCCATCACTGCGCGATGCCCGTCATGGATTTCTTCAAGGTGCCGGCGACTGCGCGCGCATCTTTCGCTTTCTACAACACGTTCGAAGAAGTCGACCGTTTGGTCGCCGCGCTCGAGCACACGCAGCAAATCTTGGGTGGATGACGCGGATGGACTTGAAAGATCTGTATCGCGACGTCATCGTCGATCACAACCGCAACCCGCGAAATTTCGGCAAGCTCGAACCAGCCGATGCTCACGCGGATGGACACAATCCATTGTGCGGCGATCGCCTCAGCGTCTACGCCAATCTCGACGGCGATCGCATCAGCGATGTGAAATTCGAAGGCAGCGGCTGTGCGATCTCCGTGTCCTCAGCGTCGCTGCTGACCGAAGCCGTCAAGGGCAAAACGCGCGGTGAAGTACAGCAACTGTTCGATGCCGTGCACGAACTGTTGACCCAACAGGACGCCGCCGTCGATATGGGCAAACTCGGCAAACTCGCCGCCCTCTCCGGCGTGCGCGAATTTCCCGCGCGCGTGAAGTGCGCAAGCCTGTGCTGGCACACACTGAACGCCGCCCTAGACGCCCAAGCCGAACCCGTGTCGACAGAGTGATTGCTCCCTAACCGCCAATCCTCTATCCGCCAATCCTCTATCCGCCATCCGCTATCGCCTATCCGCTTCTCACCACACTATGTATCGCCACGAACAAGAGCCCATCATCTTCCAGCGTGACGTCGAAGCCGTCATGGTGCCCGCTGGCGTTCCCGTCACCTTGCGCGAAGGTAAGACCGGCATCATCACGCAGGCGCTTGGCGGTAGCTTCACGGTATACGTCGAGGGCAATTTGTTCAGGGTTGCAGGCGCCGATGCCGACGCCCTCGGCAAGGAAGTGATCGCCGGTCCGGAGTTACCGCCCGATGCGACCGATGATGACGTGCGCGAATTGGTATGGGAGCAGATGCGCCAGTGTTACGACCCGGAAATTCCGATCAACATCGTCGAGCTCGGCTTGGTGTATAGCTGCGAAATCACTCAGGAGGAGGACGGCGAACGTGTCGCCTCCATCACGATGACCTTGACCGCACCGGGCTGCGGCATGGGCGAAGTGATCGTTCAGGATGTGAAAGACAAGGTGGAACTCGTGCCGACGATCAAGCGCGCCGATGTCGAACTCGTCTTTGATCCACCGTGGAATCAAACGATGATGTCTGAAGCGGCGCGGCTGCAGACCGGCATGCTTTGATGACTTGGCTCCACGTTGCTCCCGCTGACTCCATCGCCGATGGCGACTACGCCCAACTCGAGGTCGATGGCGTACTCGTCGCCGTGTTCAACATCCACGGTACGTTTTATGCGATCGAAGACAAATGCACTCACGATGACGGCGAACTGGCCGGCGGCGCGCTCGATGGCGATGTGGTGATCTGTCCGCGCCACGGTGCCCGATTCTGTTTGCGAACCGGCGCTGCACTCACACCGCCCGCCTACGAGCCCGTTCGCACGTTCGAGACCCGTGTGAACGAGGGAATCGTCGAAGTCCAGTCCGAGTAGAAGGCGATAGCGGATGAGAGGAGTCGTCGGAATCCAGCTCAGGGCCGCCGATAGCGATCGCTGACGAATTGAGCGCAGACGGTGATAGTGAGATCGCACGATTGGCGACTGAGCGGAGGTCATGCAAACTCTCGTGCACCGCTAACCGCCAACCGCCAACCGCCAACCGCCAACCGCCAACCGCCAACCGCCAAAAAGAATGCTCCGCCTCACCCTCGTGCGTCATGCGAAGACTGAACCGGCCCATGCCGGTCAAAGCGATTGGGAGCGGGCTCTTGAGCCACAAGGCACGCGTGACGCTGCAGAGATGGCCCGACGCTTACGTGATCGCGGGCTTCGCCCAGACAAAATTCTCACCAGCCCTGCGCGCCGAGCTCGCGCGACGACGACGCTCATGGCAGCTGAACTGGGCGTTCCCGAAGCGAAGATCATCAGCGACGATCGTCTTTACCTCGCGAGCACGAAACAGCTTCTTGCCACGGTGCAAGAACTCGGCGGAACTGCAAAGCATCTGATGGTCGTGGGCCACAACCCGGGCCTCACTGAGTTCGCCGATGCGTTGTCATGCGAACGCTCGCTCGACAACATGCCCACAGGCGCGGTCTACACACTCGAATTCGATATTTCGAATTGGAGCGAAGCCGAATTCGCGCAAGGCGTGAATGCGGAGTTCGATTATCCGCGCAAGAGCTTTGGTTGACGCCGCGCCGAATCACTCCTGCATCGCCAGCAAACTCGCATTGCCGCCGACTGCCGCGGTGTTGATCGTGAGCGTCTGCTCAGTCGCGAA
>CAZIXV010000268.1:0-5333 GCA_964543105.1 uncultured Steroidobacteraceae bacterium | reverse complement strand
CGCTTCGCCCGCTCCGGAGGATTGATATGCGTTGGCGCAATCGTCTCCGTCAGGCCGTAGCCTTCGATGTAAGGCGAACCGATGATCTGTTGCAGCCGCTCGCCGACAGCAGCAGGCATAGCCGCCCCGCCGCCCGAGACGCGATGCAGGCTTGAGAGGTCGTACTTGTCGAGTTCTGGATTCGCGAGGAAGTCGATCACCATCGTTGCGATGGCCGACCACGCCATCGGGCGATAACGCTGGATCAATTCCGCTGCTACTTCGCGATCCCAACGTGACATCAGCACGATCGTGCTGCCCTGATAAATCGGGCCGTTCATGCAGCCTTGCATGCTCGTCACATGAAAGAACGGTAGTACGACGAGTTGCGATGCATCGGGATTGCTGCCGAACCAGATCGACGTCGTAACCAACGTATGCATCAAGTTGCGATGCGTGAGCATGCAGCCTTTCGGTCGGCCAGTCGTGCCAGAGCTATACGGAATGACGCACAGATCATCCGGCCCGGTGACTAGTGCGCCGGGTTGTAGATTCTTTGCCAGCGCATCGGCCCAAAGCGTGACGCCGGGATCGTTGATCGCGGCACGTGGTGCGCTGACGGCGTCGGGTAGGCGCAAGTCCGTCGGTTCGGTGACGTAGTCGGCGTAGGCACCAACGACGACATTTTTCAGCTCGCCACCAATCAAAGGTTTGACTTGCGAATACACCTCTTGCGCGACGATCGCCACCTTGGCGCCGCTGTCCTTGAGGTAGTGCTCGAGCTCGCTCGTGACACTCATCGGATTGATGGGCACGACGATCGCGTTCGCACGCACGATGGCGTAGTACGCAAGAATGAACTGCGGACTGTTCTGCATCACGAGCAAAACGCGATCGCCCTTCTGTACTCCGTACTCGTTTTCCAGAAAACCAGCCAAACGTTCGGCTTGATCTTTGAACTGCGCGTACGTGAGCGGTGTGCCGTAGAAAATCAGAAACGGCTTATCCGGATACCGCGTCGCTGCAACTTCTGCGTTGTAGAAAATATTCGTTGCAGGCGTAGTGATGTCTGTCGGCAGGCCTCGCGGCCAAAATTTCAAATGTGTGCGGGACATACTCCCCGATACCCCCGTTGCTTGGTCATCAGTTATACCTGTCCGCGGCATCTGCTTGACGCAGCAGGTTCCACGGTGCGGGCGAGAATTCTGCTGCAAGCTAGCATATTTCGCAACGCGCAACCAACGTGCGACAGACGCGCCCGCAAAAGTCAACGCCAGCCGTCTGCATTATGGAAACCGTAGCGTAAAGCGAGCGCCGTTGCGGGTTTGAGTTGCCACTCACGGGCGCGCTGCCTATTATCCGCCGCCTCGACTTTAGAACTTCATTTTGCATAGCAGACACTAAGGCCATCCCATGGATTTGAATTTCACAGCCGAGGAGCTCGCGTTTCGGGACGAAGTCAGAACCTTCCTCGAAAACGAACTACCTGCCGATATCTCAGCCAAGGTCAAAGGCGGTCAACCGGTCGGCGCACAGGACTACGTGCGTTGGCAAAAAATTCTGCACAAGCGCGGTTGGGGTGGTCCAGGTTGGCCTACTCAGTTCGGCGGCCCGGGCTGGGGTCCTGTCGAAATGCACATTTTCGACGAAGAAGCTGCAGCGGCCGGCGCGCCACGCATGGTGCCGTTTGGTTTGAAGATGGTGGCGCCGGTGATCATGGCATTCGGTAGCCCCGAGCAGCAGAAGCGCTTTTTGCCACGCATTCTCAGCGCCGATGATTGGTGGTGTCAGGGCTATTCAGAACCCGGCGCAGGATCCGACCTTGCGTCGCTCAAGACGCGTGCTGAACGCCAGGGCGATCACTACATCGTCAACGGCCAGAAAACCTGGACGACGCTCGGCCAATACGCCGATTGGATTTTCTGCCTCGTGCGTACCGACCCAAATGCTCCGAAGCGCCAGCAAGGCATCTCCTTCCTATTAATCGACATGAAAACACCCGGCATCACCGTGCGCCCCATCATCACGATGGACGGTGCGCATGAAGTGAACGAGGTGTGGTTCGAGAATGTGAAAGTGCCGGTCGAGAACCTCGTCGGTGAAGAAAACAAAGGTTGGACCTATGCGAAGTTCCTGCTCGGCCACGAGCGCACGAACATTGCAGGCGTCGGTGCCGCCAAGCGCGAACTGAAGCGTTTGAAGAAAATCGCGCGCCAGGAGACCAAGAACGGTAAGCCGTTGATCGAAGATCCACTGTTCTCCGCCAAGATCGCGCAAGTGGAAGTTGATTTGATGGCGCTCGAGATCACGAATCTGCGTGCACTCTCCGCAGAAGCGGAAAAGCGTGCGCCCGGCCCAGAGGCGTCCGTATTGAAGATCAAAGGAACGGAGATTCAACAGGCGCTGACGGAATTGATGATGTATGCGGTTGGGCCCTATGCCCTGCCCTTCGATCGCGACGCCATCGAAGAAGGCGATTTGTCGAGCCTCGCAGGTCCAAGTTATGCCGCGCCCCTGGCGGCGACCTATTGCAACTTCCGCAAAGTGTCGATTTACGGCGGCTCGAACGAGATTCAACGCAACATCATTTCCCAGATGATTCTGGGCCTGTAGAGGCTACGTTCCATGGACTTCAATTTCACCGAAGAACAACAGCTCCTCGCCGACACGGTCAAGCGATTCATTCGCGAGGAATACACGTTCGAACAACGCCGCGAGATTCTCGAATCCGCTGAAGGTTGGAGCCGCGAGGTGTGGGGAAAGCTCGCCGAACTCGGCTTGACCGCACTCAACGTCCCTGAAGAACACGGCGGTCTGAACGCCAGTGCCGTCGATACGATGCTTGTCATGAACGCGCTCGGCGAAGGTCTGCTCCTCGAACCGTTCCTGGAAGCTGCGGTGCTTGCGCCCTCGCTCATCGCCCGACTTGCCGATTCGAAGACAGCTGCGGAAATGTTCGAAGGCCTCGTCTCGGGCGAGCGCATTTTCGTCGTCGCACATCAAGAGCCGAAATCACGCGGTGACGTGCAGTACGTCGGTACTCGCGCCGAAAAAAGTGGCGATGGTTACGTGCTCGAGGGCCACAAAGCAGTCGTGGTTCACGGCGGTGCAGCCGATGAGCTGCTCGTGACGGCGCGCGTCAGCGGTCAGCCGGGAGATCGCGATGGCATCAGCGTGTTCCGCGTCGATCCCAAAGCAAGCGGCGTCACGCTCAAGCGCTACAAAACGATGGACGGCTTGCGGGCCGCAGACATCGAATTGAAGGGCGTAAAGGTCGCAGCGGATCGCCGCCTCGGCGATGAAGGCAAAGCGTTCGACGCCATTGAAGCAGCGCATGACATCGCATTGAGTGCGCTGTGCGCCGAAGCCGTCGGCATCATGAAGGCGATCAACGCGGCGACGCTCGATTACACGAAGAACCGCAAGCAGTTCGGTCAGCCGATCGCGAAGTTCCAGGTGCTGCAACATCGCATGGCGGACATGTTCCTTCACAGCGAACAGGCCACCTCGATGAGCTACCTCGCTGCGATCCGCTGCGTCGATCCAGACCCCGCGGAACGTCGGCGCACGATGGCGGCGGCGAAGGTCGCGATCGGTCAAGCCGGTCGCTTCGTCGGTCAGCAAGCGATTCAGCTGCATGGCGGCATGGGTGTGACCGATGAACTGATGGTCAGCCATCACTTCAAGCGGATCACCGCGATCGATCTCACGATGGGCGATGCCGACCATCACTTGCAGAAGTTCGCTGAACTGACGCAAGCCGGCTGACGCCAAACGTCTTGAAGAAGCCCTCGGCGCGCGCCGGGGGCTTCGATACCGTAGCCGCCTTCCTCGATCCCGACCTGCGCAAGGTCATCGATTTTGCTTGTCCGCAGCGGATGTAACGCTGCCTTTAGCAGCGCGGGATGACGATCCCGCTCCACTCGCTTAGGATTGCGCCCGCCGCCCCCGTAGCTCAGTGGATAGAGCGACCGCCTCCTAAGCGGTAGGTCGTAGGTTCAACTCCTGCCGGGGGCGCCACTTGCGCCGCGCATCGCTCAGACCGGCGATGCGAGAAACATCAAAAGAGAGATGGTGGAGCTGATCGGGATCGAACCGACGACCTCCTCATTGCGAACGAGGCGCTCTCCCAGCTGAGCTACAGCCCCACAGGTGGAAGGGCGCAAATTGTGCACTGGCGCGCGGTGGGCCAGCAAGTCGGCTTCATTGCGCGCCGACGACCGTCACGATGACTTCCCGCTCATGCTTCGCGTGGCGATGTTCCCAGAGGTAAATCCCCTGCCAGGTCCCGAGCGCCAATGTGCCGCGAGTGATGGGCACAGTCAGCGTTGCGTTCGTGAGCACGCTGCGAATATGTGCCGGCATGTCATCCGGCCCTTCCGCATCGTGTTCATAGTCAGCGCTGCCGTCCGGCGCAACGCGTTGCATGAAGCGTTCTAGATCCTGACGTACTGCGCCATCGGCATTCTCGGTGATGAGCAGCGATGCGCTGGTGTGGCGGGTGAAGACATTGCACAGACCGGTCGTCGCACCGGACTTCGCGACGATTGCCGCGATGCGATCGGTCAGCTCCTCGAAGCCGCGGCCGCGCGTTGCAACGGTGAACGTCTGCTGGCACGCCATGATCAATACCGAATGCGTACGACCTTCGGTTTCGAGAATTGCGGTACGAACACGATGAACATCGCATCGTATTCATCCTCACGCAGTGCGACGCTCTCACCGCTCAATGCCTTGACCAGCTCAGGTACGGTCGTCGAACTCCCCGTCACGAGGACGTATTCGCCGCGGTGTTCGCGTGTGATTTTGCGCGGCAATGAAGCCCATGCAGCGGCGGGAATCACATTGACGGGGACGGAAAGCGTTTCCGATAGCGGCGTGGCCGTTTGTTGTGTGCGCCGGAACTCGGACGCGAAGATGACATCGATGCCGCGCACCGGCTGCGCCTGCGACAGCATTCGCGCCAAGCGCGCTGCCCGTTCACGACCATCGACGCTCAGCGCCGGATCGGCGTCAGCGGGGCTCTCGACTTCCGAATGCTTGACGACGACCACGACGGTCGTCGCGCGCGTGTCGAGTACCCAGATCGCAGCGGCCAACAGGCCGATGAAGACGAGTACAGGGAGGACCAATGGGAAAAAGAACGGACGCCGACGCATCCTGTCGAGATCGCGATTCATCGGGCGATCATACACGAGGCATTGCGACGCTCGGCTGCAACGACGCGAGATCCGCCTTGTCGCGCAAACGTGGAATGCGCACAATGCGCGCCGCCTTGCTTGGACTGATCGCTCGGAGAGGTGGCAGAGCGGTTGAATGCACCGGTCTTGAAAACCGGCATGCTCTTACGAGCA
>CAZIXV010000267.1:0-5346 GCA_964543105.1 uncultured Steroidobacteraceae bacterium | reverse complement strand
CGCAATGCCGGTTTGATCGACGCCATTGCGTATAACGCAGCCGTTGCCGATGGCAGCTACAACCCCTTCGCGCGTGTGCAAGCGCCAGGTGTTCTCGAAAGCTTCCAGGGCGTATCTGCCGAGGATTACGTCAGCACGTTGATGACTTACGACGCACGTGCTTACGGCGACATCTTCGACTTGCCGGGCGGTGCGGTGCAGTTGGCCGTCGGCGTGCAGTTCATGCGCGAGAAGCTGACCTACGAAAGCGATCGCAACACACGCACCGGCGGTTGGCTGCAGGCGACGCCGACAGCGCCGTTCAGTGCGTCACGAGAGAACGAGGGGTACTACGCCGAAGTTCGTGTTCCGGTGTTCTCGAGTGCGAACGCTATTCCGGGCTTCTATGCGCTCGAACTGTCCGCGGCAGCACGCAAGGTTCACTACGAAGCGTCGGATGAGAATCCGACGGTGCCTAAGTTCACGATGCGCTGGCAGCCGTTCGACGACAGCTTCGCGATTCGCGCCAGCTATTCGGAGTCGTTCACTGCGCCGACACTGTACGAGTTGGTCGGGCCGACGGGCGCCGGCTTCACGTCCAGTCAACAGGTGCCTCGCTTCGATACGGCGGGTAATCCGTTGGGCGTGAGCACGGCCTTCGTGCAATTCCGTCAGCAAAATGGTGCCAATGCGGATCTTGATCCGGCGACCTCCGATAACTTCACGATCGGTGTCGCCTGGAATCCAGTCGGTATGCTCCAGGGGTTGAGCGCTTCGCTGGATTACTACTCGATCAAAGAGAAAGACATCATCAGCACGCTGCCTTCGAACGACGTCATCGAGCATGTCGAGCAGTTCGGCCCGGCATCGCCGTTTGCGCAGTACGTGAGGCTCGGACGGTCGGCCTCCGGTGAACTGCGCTTCGCTGATGGTGATCCGGTGACATCGCCGGGTCAGATGACGAACCGCCCGTCGGATGAGGTCTGGCTCACTCTGTTGAACATCAACTTGGCGGAGATCGACCAGGAAGGTCTCGACCTGAAACTGGGTTATGCCTTCGACACGGGGGCGTGGGGCGAGTTCTCCACTCAGCTCAACGTCAACTACTTGATGGCGTATGAGCAGAATCTCATCCCGGGCCTGTTGCCGATCGAAGATCTAAGCGGCGTGTACAACGATGATTACGGCCTGTTTCCCGAGTGGAGCGCCTTCCTGCAACTGGCGTGGAGATTCGGTGGATTCTCGGCCGGGATCAACGGAACGTTCCTGCCGAGCATCGACGATGTGACTTTCGGCGAACCGTACTACAAAGTGGATTCGTACAACGCGTGGGATCTGCGCCTGGGATACGACTTCGCCGGCATCGGCCCTGGCATCCAGCTTGCGCTGGGCGTCAACAACGTCACGAACGAGGAGCCGCCGTACATCGAATCGGAAAGCAATCAGAACCGCGACATCAACACTTACGATCCGATCGGTCGGTTCTACTTTGCGGAGCTGAGCTACCGGTTCTAAACCCGACTAAGGTCGAGTAGAACTTCAAGGCCGGTCCGTGAGGACCGGCCTTGTTGATGGTGCCCTCGGCCGGCACGGCACACTGCAGATCTGCCCGTCCAATTAAAAGAAATGTTGACGCACCCGACGATGCCCGAACCTCGCGGGGCGACGAGGAGCGTTAAGGATGGCCTCGACGCTGCGTTTACCGCGGGAACCTACAGCGCAGACTCCTGCGTCAAACGCGTAAGGGAAGCGCTGATCATTGCGAATTGCGTAAGCGGATTTCTTGAGCGCGAAAATCGCAAGTAATTAAATTACGCATTGGTACGTACACGCAGCCGCCGAATTCCATCGCCGGCGTGGCGTTTTCGCGACGCCCGCGTGGGATGCCGTCGCCGCAGTGACAGGGCGAGCCGTCGATCCGCTAGGCAGGCGGCAGATCCTGAGGGATTTCTTCATTCGCAGACAGACAGTTGCCCGCGCAACTGTTGTTCCTTTGCAGATTTGTGAGCTGTATGCTCGACACCACGCTTGTAGCAGTTACCAACAACCAAACCTGCTCCAAGAACGAGACGTTGCGGTTCGGCAACGACTGCAGCGAATGACTCGAACCAAAAATCCCTCTCGCAGGAGGATCTGTAATGACCTTAATGACACGCAGTGCGATAAAGCGGGCCGTCCGCTATGCGCTTATGACTGGTGTGGCGAGTGCCGTGGCGATGCCCGCCTATGCTCAGAACGACGACACTCTCTACGAGGTCGTGGTGACGGGCTCACGCATCAAGCGCGACGAATACACCTCATCCAGTCCGATCGCGACCTTCGATGAAGCCGAGATCCGGAATTCAGGCAAGGTCAGTGTGGATGAGTTTTTGCAGAACGTCCCGGCCTTTACCGGCTACCAACAAACGACGGCAACCAATAACGGCAGCGACGGCCAGAAAAAAGTCGACCTCCGTGGCTTGGGATTCAACCGATCGCTCGTGTTGATCAACGGCCGCCGTCAGATCGGTGACGTCAACGGCGACGGCGCAGTCGATCTCAACACGATTCCTACCGCGCTCATCGAGCGGGTCGAAATTCTCAAAGACGGCGCCTCCACGGTTTACGGCTCGGACGCGCTCGCCGGCGTCATCAACGTCATTCTGAAGCGGGATTTCAACGGACTCGAATTCAGCGCGGACTATGGCGCCGGCTGGGAAGACGGCCAAGCGGAGAGCAAGAGCGTCTCCGTCGTCGGTGGCGTCAGCGGGGATCGCGGCAATATCGTGGTCGGGTTGACCTATTCCACCCAGGCCGAAATGGTGCAGGCCGAGCGCGACTGGGCGCTGTATGACCTGTATCCGCAGCTCGACGGCTCAGGCAATTTCATCCCCGTGCCATCGGGCTCATCGACCAGCCGACGTATCCGCGTTCCGGGCCTTTCGACGTTCCGTATCGTCGATACGGAAACTGGGCAGGCACGGCCCTTCACCCCTGCGGATACGTACAACTTCGCGCCGGTCAATGCGCTCATTACGCCGAACGACACCTGGCAGGTGTCGTTGCTCGGCGGGATCGACATTGCAGAAGGCGCGAACGCCTATTTCGAAGGGCTCTACACGCGGCGTACTTCGCATCAGCGCTTGGCCGCCGACGCATCGTTCGATGTGACGTCGAATATTCCAACGCAGGGTTACGGCAATCAGTGGAACAACTGGGTGCCGGCGAGCAACCCGTACAACCCATACGGGATCAACCCCCGCAACCCAGACGGGATCTCCGGGGAGGACGTGCGCGTGAATCGCCGCTTCGTCGAATCCGGCGGTCGTCTGTTCGTTCAAGGTGCAGATACGTTCCGGATGGTGGCCGGTGTGGAAGGTGAAATCCTCAACACGGGCATCAACTACGACGTCTTCTATACGTTTGCACAGAACGAAGTCATCGATGACACACGCAACTACGGGCGCTTCGATCGCTGGGTGATCGCGGTGGATCCCGATGCGTGCGCTGCCGATCCTGCATGTGTCGCTGCAGGTGGTGTGCTCAATCCGTTCGATGACTACGGCAACATTACGCCCGGCCAGATGGCGTACCTGTCCACCGGCAGCTTGAAAGATCGCTACTTCGGCCAGCTGCATATGGCGAGCCTCGGCTTCAGCGGTGACACATCAGCGCTGTTCTCGCTGCCGGGCGGCTCGATCGGTTGGGCGGTCGGTTATGAACAGCGCGCCGAGAAAGGTGAATTCTCACCTGACGAATTCGTCGCCGGCGGACTAACGACGGGCGGCGCAGGCGATCCGCAGTCCGGCAGCTTCCGCGTCAAGGAAGCCTATGCCGAGTTGCTGTTGCCGGTGCTCGATAACCTCAACTTCGAATTGTCCGCGCGTCACTCGGACTACGACAACTCGGCCGGCAGCAAGACGACCTATCGATTCGGTGTCGACTATGCGCCCATCGATAGCTTGCGTGTGCGAGCTGGATACGCCACCGGATTCCGCGCGCCGAACATCAGCGAGCTGAATCAGGGCGACACGGGCAGCTTCCCGATCGTCGAAACGGTTTGCGAATACGCCGATAGGAAATTAGCGGCAGGCGATTTGACTCAAGCCGCCTATGACAACTGTCTCGCGATGGGCGCTGATCCGAGCGACGCGGGTGCACTGGGCTTTGCTTGGCAGTCTCTCGAGACGACCAGTGCGCCTGCTGTGCCATTGAAGCCTGAAGAGTCCAAGTCGTTTACTGCAGGGCTCGTATTCACGCCCACCTTCGTCGATGGCTTGTCCCTCAGCTTGGACTACTGGCGCATTCAGATCGACGACGTGATCGGTTCGCCAGATTTCAATGATCTGGTGGAGACCTGTATCAACTCGGTCGGCATGACGCACCCGGCCTGCGGCGCCTTCGACACGGACGGCGATGGTATTGCTGACGGCGTCGGTGTGGGGCAACCGTACTTCCAGGATGAAGGTGTACCCGCAGACGTCGTGATCCAGTTCGGTAACCTCGGTGAACTCGAAACCGCCGGTGTCGACTTCAATGCCAGCTATGTCATGAATGTCGAATGGGGTGTGATCAACCGCTTCAACGTGAGCTGGGCTGCCACCTACGTGGACACGTTCAAGCGCACGTATGCGCTGAGCGGGGAGAAGGAACTGGTCGGCACGGCGAATGGCTTTGCCGTGTACCCCGAATGGCGTTGGAATTCGGAGATCGGGATTGCCGGTAACGATTGGCGCGTGGCTTGGCAGACACGCTACATCGGCGAAACGGAAGATCTGTTGCGTCCCGCGTCGGCAACCGATGATGCGCTCGTTGAAGACATGTTCTATCACGACCTCGTCGCGAGCTTCAGCTGGAACAACGTCACGCTATATGGCGGTATCAACAACGTGCTCGACGAAGATCCGCCGTTCTTCCACAGTGCGTTCAATGCCGAAACGGAACCCGGCATGTATGACGTGATTGGCCGACGTTTTTATCTCGGCACGAAGATCTCGTTCTAAGCGAGTGCGTCTGGGAATGGGCCACCTTCGGGTGGCCCATTTCTTTGGGGGAGGAATGAACAAGAGTATGACTGCCGCGCAGTCATTGAATGCCGCGGCATTGAAAGCATTGTCGGCGGGCGATTTCGCCGCAGCCATTCAGCAGCTGCAGCAGGCGCTCGCGCTCGAGCCGCGTAATCCAGTCTTGATGCTGAACCTCGCGGCGGGACTCCGCGAAAGCGGCGACAGCAATGCAGCGCTCAGCACGATTGATGAAGTGCTTACGCTCGAGCCGCGCTCGTTCCGGGCGCTGCTGATGAAAGGCTCATTATTGGATGGCGAGGGGCAACTCAAGGAAGCCGCGCTGATTTATGGCCGAGCGATTGCCGCCGCGCCGCCGGCCGAG
>CAZIXV010000266.1:0-5364 GCA_964543105.1 uncultured Steroidobacteraceae bacterium | reverse complement strand
CCTGCTTTCACATCGTAGATTGCGTCGTGAAACCATAGCGCGACCTCGATCTCATCGGGTTCGTCCGCAATGTCGCGATAGCGTTCGAACAACGTCAAACACTCCGCCAAATGCTGCTGCGTGTGGTACTTGCGTTGCGGTTCGTCGTAGGCGGCGAGGAGCTGTTTGAACAAAGGCTCGTTCACATCACCTGCGCCGACACCGCGCCAGCACCGCTCCCATGAGCGCCAAAGCAAGCTGTCACGTCCGATCACGCTTTCTCCAGCTCATCGCGAAACGGAAACTCCACGCCGTGAGTTTCGGATGTCCACTCAGGGAGTTTTCGCATGATGCGCTGAAAGCGCTCAGAGGCCGTGATGCGTTCGAGCCAAGCGAGCACTTTCGGCCACGGTTCGTTGGCAAACCATGATTTGTCGACGTGGGCGAACTGACGCACGAAGGGTGCGATCGCCATGTCGGCGAGGGTGGGGCGCTCGCCGAAGAGATAGCGCGTGTGTTGCAAACGCGCTTCGAGTTGCATGAGGTCGTTGCTTGCTGCCGTGCGACTGGCATCCGCATCGGCGTCTTCGAATCGGTTTGGATATTTGTAGCGATCCAGGTGATGCTTGAAATGCGTGTCGAAGTGAGCGATCAGCGACTGCATGCCTTGCAATGAGCCGCTCGGCGGTGTGAGCCACTGCTCAGGATCATTGCGCTGCAATGCCCACAGCATGATGTCGAGGCTTTCATCGATGACCGTGCCATCCGTAATCAACACCGGCACGGTGCCCTTGGGCGAGGCGCTCAGCATTTCTGCCGGCTTGTTCTTCAGGACGATTTCGCGCAGTTCGCAGCGGGTGTTGCTCGCGTCAAGCGCGAGGCGCGCTCGCATCGCGTAGGGACAACGGCGGAATGAATACAGAATCGGCGTCATGACACGTTTGTATGCCAACTGGCAGCGCAACTCAAACCGTGAGCTTGCAGCCCACGAGCGTGCGTCGGTGATGCATGGACGCATTGCGCGATGAGTGAGCGGCATTGGAAAGCACGACGCCGGGCTGAGACGATCGTCATCGCTTTGCACTGATACAGCAGGAGTTCACGCGTGTCAGATATCAAACTTTCGCGTCGTACGGCGCTTGGCGCCATGGCTGGACTCGGCGCCAGCATGGCGTGGGCGAATACCGAATCACAGCAACGCAGCGAATCGAGGCCCAACAAAACGATTGATGCGTGGGAACTTGGCGATCGCCAAGGCATCGCCTCGCTGCGTCGCGCCTCACGGCCCGCGCCGCGACCCGGCGCCGGTGAGGTGCTGATTCAAGTGCGTGCCAGCGCGCTCAATCATCGTGATCTTGCGATCGCCAGCGGCCGCTACGGTGCGCGTGCACGCCCGCAAACGCTCGTGCCTATCGGCGATGGTGTCGGTGTGGTCGCCGAAGTCGGCGCCGATGTTCGCGGTTTCGAAGTTGGCGATCGTGTCACCTGCGTCCACTTCGTGAATTGGCTGGACGGTCCGTTCGAGCCGCATGCGCTCGACCAAGATCTCGGCAGTAGTGTCGATGGTTGGCTTGCGCAAGCGGTCGTGCGTCCCGCGAGTGCGCTCGTGAAGGTGCCCGACACATTGAGCGATGTCGAAGCCGCAGCATTGCCCGCGGTCGGCATCACGGCGTGGTTCGCCTTGCAACGCTTCGCGCAAGTGCGAGCGGGCGAAACGGTGCTGACGCTTGGTACGGGCGGTGTGTCCTTAACGGCGCTGCAGATCGCACGCATGTGCGGTGCGCGTGTGGCGATCACCTCCTCGAGCGATGCGAAGCTCGAGCGCATGCGTGAAATGGGTGCGCAGATCACCGTGAATTACCGCACGCACGCGGATTGGGAACAGCGCATTCTCGAGGCCACCGACGGCCGCGGCGTTGATGTCGTCGTCGATACGGTCGGCGGTGCATCGTTCGACAAGGCGCTTGCCTGCATGGCGCCCAATGGGCGGATCGCCATGATCGGTTCACTCGATGGCGCGGTGGTTTCCAAGTTGCCGAACGTGTTGCTGCGCAGCCTGACGGTGCGCGGGGTCATGAGCGGCAATCGCAGCATGCTCGAAGAGGTGTTACGCGCATTTGCGACGAACGAAGCGAAGCCGCTCGTCGATCGCGTGTTTCCATTTGCCGAGGCGCCCGAGGCCTATCGATATCTGCAAAGCGGCGCACACATCGGCAAGGTTGTCATCTCGCACGTGTAGAGAGCGCTCAGCGAACCAGTAGCACCGGAATGAGACAGGTGCGGATCATCGCGGTCGTCGTACTGCCGACGATGAGCTGCCGAATGCGTGAATGACCGTATGCACCCATGACCAGCAGGTCGATGGCATTTGCGGCGACATAGTCGCTGATTACGGCGTCCGCCGCGCCGGCGCGCAGACTGCCGCGCGCTTCGATCTGCGCCGTGGCGAGCGTCTGCTGTGCCCACGCAAGGTTTGTGCGTGTTTCTGGCGTCTCATTGCCGGCAGTGACCAGATGACACTCGAGCCCTTTGAACAAGGGGCTCGACGCCACCAACTCCACGGTTTTGCGCGTCGTTGCGCTGCCATCGAAAGCAATCAGGAATCGTTCGATCGCTTTGAATTGGCGTGAAGCCACCAACAGCGGTCGATGCACGGCGCGCACGGCCCGTTCGAGTTCGGAGCCGAGATGCAGTTTCGCAAAGTCGGCGTGCTCGCCGCGTTTGCCCAATACGAACAAGCGCACGTCGCTTTCCAGATCCGTGAGCGTGTCGACGAGTGCACCATGGCGTAAGCGCGAATCGGTGTGCGCGACACCTGCTGCCTTCGCATGTTGGGTAGCGCTTTCAAGAAGCTCGCGGCCGCGGCGTTGCGCGAGTTTGCTGCGCCGCTCATCGAGTTCGGCCAATTCGGCGAGCAAGCGATCGCGTGAGTCGAATCCGATGCTGCCGCTCAGATCCGCTTTGGCTGGCGTTTCGGCGTCGCGCTCCAACACGTGCAGGAATTCGAGCGGCACGGCGACTCGCTGCGCTGCCCAGATTGCGTGATCACACACGCTCTGCGAGTAGGTCGAGCCATCGATACAGGCGAGCACCTTGTTCATTCCCCCTCCCTTCTCAGTGACCCATGAGGCGTTCGGCCTCGGGTTTGTCGTGTACGGCCAGTTTGTCGACGAGCGTCGCGCTCGCCTCGTTCATGCCGATGATTTCTACGTCGGTGCCTTCACGGCGGAACTTCAACACCGCTTTGTCGAGCGCCGTCACTGCCGTGATATCCCAAAAATGCGCACGACTCACATCGATGCGTACGCGCTCGATCGCTTCTTTGAAGTCGAAGGCGCCGACGAAGCTATCAGAGGACGCGAAGAAGATTTGCCCCGTGACGAGGTAGTGCCGCGCGCGCCCTTCGTCTTCGGTCGTGGAAGACACATGCAGTACTTGCGCGACTTTGCGCGCAAAGAAGAGCCCGCTCAGCAACACGCCCACGAGCACACCCTTGGCGAGATCGTGAGTGAAGACCACGACGACGACGGTCGCAATCATGACGATGCTCGAGCTCTTCGGATGCACCTTGAGCTTACGCAGCGAATCCCAGTTGAACGTGCCGATCGATACCATGATCATCACTGCAACCAGTGCGGCCATCGGAATGCGCTCCACCCAGGCGCCCAGAAAGACGACGAGACACAACAGAAAGACGCCGGCACACAAGCACGATAAGCGACCGCGGCCGCCGGATTTCACGTTGATCACGGACTGGCCGATCATCGCGCAACCGGCCATGCCGCCGAGCATGCCGGAGAAAATATTCGCCACACCCTGGCCGACGCATTCGCGGTTTTTGTTGCTCGGCGTGTCGGTCAAATCATCGACGATGGATGCGGTCAGCAAAGACTCGAGCAGCCCGACGGCGGCGAGCGTCGCTGAATACGGCAAGACGATGAATAACGTTTCGAGCGTCAGCGGCACTTGCGGAAACAGGAACATCGGCAACGCGTCGGGCAATGCGCCCATATCGCCGACGCGGCGAACGTCGAGACCCAATCCGATCGCGATGGCCGTAAGCACCACGATGCACACGAGCGGCGAAGGGATGGCGCGCGTGAGGAACGGAAACAAATAGATGATGCCAAGGCCGGCTGCCACCATGACGTACACCATCCAATTGGCGCCGATGAGCTCGGGCAATTGCGCCATGAAGATCAGAATGGCCAGCGCATTCACGAAGCCGGTGATGACCGAACGTGACACGAAGCGCATCAACACACCCAGCTTCGCAAGCCCGGCGAGTATTTGCAGTACGCCGGTCAGTAAGGTCGCAAACAGCAGATACTGAAGACCATGCTCTTTGACGAGCGTGATCATCACGAGCGCCATCGCACCGGTCGCAGCGGAAATCATGCCGGGCCGTCCGCCGGTAAATGAGATGACCAGGGCGATTGCGAATGACGCATAAAGCCCGACGCGCGGATCGACGCCGGCGATCACGGAGAAAGCGATGGCTTCGGGAATCAGCGCGAGTGCGACGACGGTGCCCGCGAGCAAGTCGGCGCGAATGTTCGAGAACCATTCCTGGCGATTGAGACTGATCATAAAAAGAGACAAATCCTGAGCTGGCTCCGCGCCTTTGCGGCGGAGTACAAGAAGGTGACGCGCAGACGATGCGCTATGTGGAAGTGGAGGCGAACGAATACGAACAACGCTATGCCCACAGGCGTAGCGCACCAGAAAGGCGTTCGTCCGGAGCTAGGGTGGCGTAATACCGATTGAGTGTGAGTGGCGGATGCACTCACGCGCGAGGGGCTGAAAATTCACTACTTCGCACTTGCAGTTGGCTTGCTCGCGACGGCGCCGCGAGGCGGCCGCATCGTACTCCATTTCGTCTGCATGCGGTTGCGCTCCAGTTCGCACACACATCATCCCGCTGGCGCGTAATCGAACGTGGCTTTGTAGTCGTGCACAACTGCCGCCGCCTCCGGCACACCGGCAGGCGCGCTCGGGTCCCCTTTCATAGCGTCGGCGGCAGTCAGCAGCCGCGCAAGCAGTGCGTGCAGCACGGCGTCCGGTTCCGGGGGCAGCGCGCAGTTCTCGATCATGTAATGAACGTCGCTTTGAATCTGCTCGGCAAACGCTTGCGCGTCATCTGCACTCAGCTTGCCTTCCGTAAAGGCGGGCTGATGTTCTTCCACAGCGGATTCGATGCGGGTCATCGCGGCGCGCAACGGCGGGTCGGTGGGCCATAACTGACCTTCGGGCAGCTGCGGCAGCGCGCCCTGACGATCGTGGTGTGAATGCGCGTCATGCATGTCGTGCATGTCATGTGCGTCGTGCGACTCGGCCGCGCTCATCTGCGCGCGATCATGTGCGTCCGAGCTGTCCTGCTGGCTG
>CAZIXV010000265.1:0-5409 GCA_964543105.1 uncultured Steroidobacteraceae bacterium | reverse complement strand
AGCGGGCGAAGCGGCAGTGTTTGGGAATTCCCATCTTCAATACCGATTCGCGTGTCATCAATCCGGAGACGCTCAAGGAACAACCGGTGGGCGAAGTGGGCGAAATCGTCACGCACGGACCGCAGGTGTTCCAAGGCTACTGGCGCAATGACGAGGCGACGCGCGCGGCGTTCATCGACATCGATGGCAAGCCCTTCTTCCGTACGGGCGATCTGGGTTACGTCGATGAAGACGGCTATTTCTTCCTGGTCGATCGCTTGAAGCGAATGATCAACGCCTCCGGCTACAAGGTGTGGCCGGCGGAAATCGAAGCGCAGATGTATCAACACCCTGCAATTCAAGAAGCGTGCGTCATCGCAGCCAAAGATGCGCACCGCGGCGAGACGGTAAAGGCCGTCGTCGTGTTACGGGCAACGCACAAGGGAAAAGTCACGGAAGACGAAATCATCGAATGGACGCGCCAGAACATGGCTACCTACAAACATCCGCGCATCGTCGAATTCGTCGACGCCTTGCCGAAATCAGCCACGGGCAAGGTGCAATGGCGCGTTCTGCAAGAAGCAGAGCGTGCGCGGGCTTGAGCCGGTTTCTCCAAACTCTTTAGAAAGGCGGACATTAACCATGGCGACTAGAGCTTCGGATACCACTCGAATGATCGAGGTCACTGCGGCGCCTCAGCCCCAACCTCAACCCGAATCCCAGCCGCGCCCGCATGTCGGTAAGCAGGATCGTCACTTCGTTACAGCGCTCTCACGTGGGCTCGATGTGCTGTCGTGCTTTCGCAGCGGCAGCCGCTTGCTCGGCAATCAGGACATCTCGGAGCGTTGTTCGCTGCCGAAATCGACCGTCTCGCGCCTGACGTACACGCTGACGAAACTCGGCTATCTCCATTACGTGCGTGAATCGGGCAAATACCGCCTCGGCACGGCGACGCTCGCATTGGGCAGCGCGGTGCTGGGCCGCTTCGATGTGCGCGATCTCGCGCGGCCGTTGATGCAGGAACTCGCCGATGCGACCGGCACCTCGGTGGCTTTGGGTGCGAGACAGCGCTTGAGCATGGTGTGTATCGAGGTCTGCAAGGGCAATGCCGTGCTGTCGTTGAACATGGAGGTCGGGATGCGTCTGCCACTTGCGACAGCGGCGGTGGGACGCGCGTATCTCGCGGTGTCCAGCGAACCGGAGCGCGCAGACCTGCTCGAGCAGATCAAAGAACTCGATCACGTCTCGTGGCCGGCCTTGAAACAGAGCATCGACAAGGCGCTGCTGCAGTACGACGAACTCGGCGTGTGTGCGTCTTTCGGCGAATGGCAGCCGGACGTGAATGGCATCGCGGTCGGCTTTCGCCCGGGCAATGGCTTGCCGCCCATGGCGATCAACTGCGGTGCGCCTGCATTTAAAGTGTCTGCGGACTACCTGTTGAATGAAGTACGGCCGAAATTGATCGAGATCGTGCGCAAAATCGAAGAAGGCTTGGGCCAAGCGCGGCTGTAGACTCGCAGCTTCGACTCATCTCTTCACGAAGGGGCGCATGTCGCAGGGCATGCGCCCCTTTGATTTGCGCGCCGTGTGGAGAAATGAATTACGAAATGTGACGTGAGACTTGCGTTATGTTTCTCATCCGCACTGCGGTTCGGCTACACTAGCGATCGTTTTTCGATTGGCTTTATCAACTCTTCCTCTTCCCGGACAGGAACTTGCGAGCGCAATGAGCGACTCCCTTCGAGCTTTGCTCGACTCTACGCCCCTGGGGGCGGGCAATGCCCCCTACATCGAATCTCTCTACGAACAATTCCTCGCCGATCCGAATTCGGTCGAACCCAAGTGGCGCGACTACTTCGGCACCCTGGTGAGCGGCGCACGGGATACGGCGCACGGCCCGATTCGCGAAGCGCTTGCAAAGCGTGCACGCGAATCGCGCGGCAGTGCACCTGCAGCGGCTTCCGCCGCACCAATGTCCGCTGATGCCTCGGCGAAGCAAGGCGCGGTATCGCGTCTGATTCAGGTTTATGCGAACCGCGGCCATTTGATGGCCGACATCGATCCGCTCGGACTGATGAAACGCCCGGTGCCCGAAGTGCTCGAGCTGTCGTACTTCGGTTTGTCCGAAGCCGATCTCGATACCGAGTTCTACACCGGCAGTCGGGTCGATGCGATTGCCAAGCGCATGAAGCTGCGCGACATCATCGCTCAGCTCAAATATATGTACTGCAGCACGATCGGCGCCGAGTTCGCGCACGTGTCGGACTCGAGAGAGCGCCTGTGGCTGCAGAATCGCTATCAAGAAGGACGCATTCTCAATCGCTTCAGCGTTGATGAACGCAAAACGATTCTGCGGCACCTCACCGCCGCCGAAGGCTTGGAGCAATACCTCGCGACCAAGTACCCAGCGCAAAAACGCTTCTCATTGGAAGGCGGCGATACGCTGATTCCAATGCTCGATGACCTGATTCAACAGGGCGGGCAGCGCGGCGTCGAAGAAATCATCATTGGCATGGCGCACCGCGGCCGCCTGAACGTGCTGGTGAACGTGGTCGGCAAATCACCGCAGACCTTGTTCTCGGAATTCGAAGGCAAGTACGACGCGAACCATATGCAAGGTTCGGGCGACGTGAAGTACCACAAGGGTTTCTCCACGGACATTCGCACCTCCGGCGGCAACGTCCACGTCGCACTCGCGTTCAATCCCTCACATCTGGAAGTCGTCAATCCCGTCGTCGAAGGCTCCGTGCGCGCGCGTCAGCAGCGCCGCAATGACGCCGAGGGCGATAAGGTGATCCCGATTCTGATTCACGGCGATGCGGCCTTTGCCGGCCAAGGCGTCGTCATGGAGACGCTGCAGCTATCGCAGGCGCGCGGTTTCTACACCGGCGGCACGGTGCATCTGATCATCAATAATCAGGTGGGCTTCACGATCTCCGATCCGCAGGATTCGCGCTCGACGCTGTATTGCAGCGACGTGGCGAAAATGATCGAAGCGCCGATTTTCCACGTCAATGCTGATGATCCTGAAGCAGTGATCTTCGTGACGCGGCTGGCGCTCGATTACCGAATGACGTTCCACAAGGATGTCGTCATCGACCTCGTGTGCTATCGCCGTCGCGGCCATAACGAGGCGGACGAGCCGGCCGCAACCCAGCCGGTGATGTACAGCCAGATCCGCCAGCAAAAGACGACGCGCGCGTTGTATGCGCAGAAGCTCACGAGCGAAGGCGTCATCCAAACAGCGGAAGCCGAAGCCTTCGTCGAAGAATATCGACGCACGCTCGATGAGGGACGCTCCACCGTCAAGCATGCGCTCGGCATGATCGGTAACAAGCACACCGTCGACTGGACGCAGTTCCAGAACCCCGACTTTTCTGAAGTGCCGCAGACGGGCGTACGCCTCGAACAATTGCGCGAACTCGGCACGAAGCTCGTGACATTGCCCAACGGCGTCACGCTGCATCGGCAAGTCTCGAACGTCGTGCAGGCGCGCGAGAAGATGATCGAAGGGCAGCAGCCGCTCGATTGGGGCTTCGCGGAAACGCTCGCCTACGCAACATTGCTCACCGAAGGTTTCGAAGTGCGGCTCGTCGGCCAGGACAGCGGTCGCGGCACATTCTTCCATCGCCATGCGGTGTGGCATGACCAGTCCCGTGGCGTGAGCTACATCCCGCTCGAGAATCTTGCGCCGAGCCAACCGCGTTTCACGGTCATCGATTCGCTGCTCTCGGAAGAAGCGGTGATGGGTTTCGAATACGGCTTCTCCACGACCGAACCCAACTGCTTGACGATCTGGGAAGGCCAGTTCGGCGACTTCGCGAATGGCGCTCAGGTCATCATCGATCAGTTCATCAGCTCGGGCGAAGCAAAGTGGGGCCGCTTATCTGGACTTACGCTGTTCTTGCCGCATGGCTACGAAGGACAGGGTCCCGAGCACTCATCGGCACGTCTCGAGCGCTTCCTGCAACTGTGCGCCGAACAGAACATGCAAGTCGTCGTGCCTTCGACGCCTGCGCAGATGTTCCATTTGCTGCGCCGGCAGATGAAGCAGTCGTTCCGCAAGCCGCTCATCGTGATGACGCCGAAGAGTCTGCTGCGGCACAAGCTTTCTGTGTCGCCGCTGGCCGATCTCACGAACGGCACGTTCCGCAACATCATCGATGAGATCGATGACATCCAAACGAAGAATGTCACGCGAATCGTGTTCTGCGCCGGCAAGGTGTATTTCGACTTGCTCGACTCACGACGCGGCGATGGCATTCAGAATGTTGCGATCGTTCGTATCGAACAGCTGTATCCGTTCCCGATCGAAGAATTCGCCGCCATCGTCAAGAAGTACTCCAAGGCGCGCGAAATCGTCTGGTGTCAGGAAGAGCCGCAAAACCAGGGCGGCTGGTATCAAATCCGTCACCGCCTGCAGGAGCCTTTGTCGCCAGAGCATCAGCTGCTTTACGCAGGACGTGCACCGGCGGCGGCGCCCGCAACGGGCATTCCGCAAATGCATGCAGAGCAACAACAGGCGCTCGTCGACGCCGCGTTGCGCGCAACGAGCACCGAAGCGTCGCTGCGTCAAACCACGCGTTTAAAGGCAGGCGCGCAGAAATAAGATGCAGCACGCGGCATTGCCATGAGGTTTCGCACGCGTGCGGGACGAGATCTGAATTAAGCCGGACGTTGCGTCCGGCTACGCGGCCAATCAGCGCATATATTTAGGAATAGTGAATGAGTATCGAAGTCAAAGTTCCGCAGCTTCCGGAGTCGGTGACAGACGCCACGCTCGTAACGTGGCACAAAAAACCAGGCGACAGCGTCAACCGCGATGAGAATCTCGTCGATCTGGAAACCGATAAAGTCGTGCTGGAGGTGCCCGCGCCGTCCGCAGGAATCCTGAAGGAACTCAAGGTTAAAGACGGCGAGACTGTCACGGCGGGCCAGGTGCTTGCCGTACTCGAAGCCGGCGAGGGCACCGACACCGCGAAAGCCGCGGAGCCTGCCAAAGAAGAAGCCAAGCCTGCCCAAACAGAAACCAAGGCTGCTGCCGCGGCAAGCAGCGCGAAACTCGGTCCCGCAGCGAAGCGGATGGTCGAAGAACACAAGCTCGATCCGAGCCAGATCGCCGGCAGCGGCCGCGATGGCCGTATCAGCAAGGGCGATGTGATCCAGCATTTGAACTCGGCCAAAGATAAGCCCAGCGGCGGTGAGGCGAAGACGCCGGCCGTGCAGTTGCCCGGTGGCGGCTCGCGCGATGAGCATCGCGTGCCGATGACGCGGCTGCGTCAGCGCATCGCCGAACGCCTGATCGAAGCGCAGGCAACTGCGGCCATGCTGACGACGTTCAACGAAGTCGATCTCACGGCAGTGAACGAAATCCGCGCCCGTTACAAGGATCAGTTCGAAAAGGCGCACGGTGTGAAGCTTGGCCACACG